>NZ_JBVHYH010000047.1:52998-70814 GCF_055569135.1 Kitasatospora sp. NPDC029367 | reverse complement strand
CAAACGACCACCGCACGAGCCCAAGGAAACGGTACTTCCCCCGACCGCCGCCCCCCCCCCCCCCCCCCCCGGGGCCGCGCAAGAGCCTTGCGCCGCAGGAGGAATCAGACGTTGACGCCGAAGTCCTGGGCGATGCCGCGCAGGCCGGAGGCGTAACCCTGGCCGATGGCGCGGAACTTCCACTCGCCGCCGTTGCGGTAGAGCTCGCCGAAGACCATCGCGGTCTCGGTGGAGGCGTCCTCGGAGAGGTCGTAGCGCGCCAGCTCGGCGTTGTTCGCCTGGTTCACCACCCGGATGAACGCGTTGCGCACCTGGCCGAAGTTCTGGCCGCGGTTCTCGGCGTCGTAGATCGACACCGGGAAGACGATCTTCTGCACGTCGGCCGGGACGGTGGCCAGGTTGACCTTGATCGCCTCGTCGTCGCCCTCGCCCTCACCGGTCAGGTTGTCGCCGGTGTGCTCGACCGAGCCGTCCGGGCTCTTCAGGTTGTTGAAGAACACGAAGTTCCCGTCCGAAGCGACCTTGCCCTGCTCGTTGCAGAGCAGCGCGCTGGCGTCCAGGTCGAAGTCCGTCCCGGTGGTGGTCCGGACGTCCCAGCCCAGGCCGACCACGACGGCCTGGAGACCCGGCGCCTCCTTGGTGAGCGAGACGTTGCCGCCCTTGCTGAGGCTGACTCCCACGTGTCCTCCAAGAATCGGGAGGCACGGGTGGTGCCCCCGGGTGGTGCGGTTCGCGACGCCGACCGACGAGAAACGGACGTTCGCCGCACTCCGCCAACGGCCCGAGCGTAGTACCGGGTTCCCGTACGCACGCCCGAACGGCGGGGCCGGAGCGTCGCACGGGCCCCGTGGGGCCACCCGGGCGGCTCAGAGGCCGGCCAGCACCTTGAGGTACTCCTGCTCGTCCCGGGCGTCCGGGAGGCCGTTGACGACGCTCCAGCGCACCGTGCCGGCCCTGTCGATCACGAAGGTGCCGCGCAGCGGGCAGCCCTTCCGCTCGTCCAGGACGCCGTAGGCCCGGGTGACCTCGCCGTGCGGCCAGAAGTCGGCCAGCAGCGGGAACTCCAGGCCCTCCCGGTCGGCGAGGACCCGCTGGGAGAACTGCGAGTCGCAGGAGACGCCGAGCACCTGGACCTGGTCGTTCTGGAGCCCGGCCAGCTCGCGCTGGATCGCGCCCAGCTCACCGGTGCAGACGCCGGTGAAGGCGAACGGGTAGAAGACCAGGACGACGTGCTTGCGGCCGCGGAAGTCGGCGAGCCGGACCGTCTCCCCGTGCTGGGTGGCGAGCTCGAAGTCCGGAGCCTGGGTGCCGATCTCGATGGCCATGAGCGGGACCTTTCTGACGCGACCTGGCCGCGCGGCGGGCACGGCAGGCGACATCCTCGCATCCGTTGACCGACGTTGGGCCGAACGGATGACCCGGCCCGGCGGAAGGCCCACCCCTTCCGCCCTGAGCGAACACCCGGAACGCCCGGATCACCCGGCCGCACACGTAGCGCCGCGGGCAAGAACGCCGCGGGCAAGAACGCCGCAGGCAAAAGCGCCGCCGGCAGAAGCGCCACAGGCAAAAGCGCCGGGCCCCGACGGAGGAGATCCTCCGTCGGGGCCCGGCGCGGGGCTCAGGACCCGTTCAGCGCTGCTTGGGCTGCTTCGCCGTGGACTTGGTCGCCAGCCGGGTCGCCGCCCAGTCCTTGGCCACCGCGATCGAGCTGGTCTGGGAGAGACCGGCGGTGCGGGCCGCGTCCGCGATGTCGGACGCCTCGATGTGGCCGTCCCGGCCGGTCTTGGGCGTCAGCAGCCAGATCAGACCGCCCTCGGCCAGGTACTCCAGGGCGTCGACGAGGGAGTCGGTGAGGTCCCCGTCGTCGTCGCGGTGCCACAGCAGGACGGCGTCCGCGACGTCGTCGTAGTCCTCGTCGACGAGCTCCGTCCCGGTGATCTCCTCGATGCCCTCACGGAGATCCTGGTCAGTGTCTTCGTCGTACCCCAGCTCCTGGACGATCTGGCCCTCTTCGAAGCCGAGACGGGTCGCCGGGTTGGACTTGTCCGCGGGGTCCGCGGTCGCGCTCACGGGAATAACCTCCAGTATTCGGCCCGGCATCCATGCCGAGGCTGTGGCCGTAGTCCACACGGGCGCGGCGGTTCGCGCAAGTACCCGACCGCCGATCCCCCCCAAAGGTTGACGTGTCGCACCGGAACACGCCGGGCGACGTGTCGGGAATCACACCGATTTGCCCTTCTCTGCATGGGACAAGGATGCTTCGGGTGGTCCCGGCCCACAGGCCGTACGCGTGCCCGAGATGCGAACGGCATTCGGGGTCCGCGCGTGCGCGGGCGTAGAGTCTCCTGTTGGCCCTCACCCCGGCCGCCCGCCATCGGGCGGACGGGACACCAGGTCGGACCACCTCTTTTCGTAACACCCGGGGGTGTTCGGAGCGGACGAAGAAGCCCGCGACGCGCGCCACCAGACCGTTCCGCCCACCAGGCGGAACGGTTACCGATCGGTAGAGATGACGGATCTCCGAGCGCGGTAGCACGATGGAGGCGGCGCGACACACCTCAGTTTCGACCGACAGTGAAGGAACAGCGTGGCTTCCGGATCCGATCGCAACCCGATCATCATTGGCGGCCTTCCGAGTCAGGTCCCGGACTTCGATCCCGAGGAGACCGCGGAATGGCTGGAGTCGCTCGATGCGGCCATCGACGAGCGGGGGCGTGAGCGTGCCCGTTACCTGATGCTGCGGCTGATCGAGCGCGCCCGCGAGAAGCGTGTCGCCGTGCCCGAGATGCGCAGCACGGACTACGTGAACACCATCGCGACCAAGGACGAGCCGTTCTTCCCCGGCAACGAGGAGATCGAGCGCAAGATCCTCAACGCGACCCGCTGGAACGCGGCCGTCATGGTCTCCCGGGCGCAGCGCCCGGGCATCGGCGTCGGTGGGCACATCGCCACCTTCGCCTCCTCCGCGTCGCTGTACGACGTCGGCTTCAACTACTTCTTCCGCGGCAAGGACGCCGAGGGCGAGTCGGGCGACCAGATCTTCTTCCAGGGTCACGCCTCCCCCGGCATCTACGCCCGCGCCTTCCTGCTGGACCGACTCACCGAGCAGCAGCTCGACGCGTTCCGCCAGGAGAAGTCGAAGGCCCCGTACGGCCTGTCCAGCTACCCGCACCCGCGGCTGATGCCGGACTTCTGGGAGTTCCCGACCGTCTCGATGGGCCTCGGCCCGCTCGGTGCGATCTACCAGGCGCGGATGAACCGCTACCTGGAGCACCGGGGCATCAAGGACACCTCGGACTCGCAGGTCTACGCCTTCCTCGGCGACGGCGAGATGGACGAGCCCGAGTCGCTCGGTCAGCTCTCGCTGGCCGCCCGCGAGGGCCTGGACAACCTGACCTTCGTGGTCAACTGCAACCTGCAGCGCCTGGACGGCCCGGTCCGCGGCAACGGCAAGATCATCCAGGAGCTGGAGTCCCAGTTCCGGGGTGCCGGCTGGAACGTGATCAAGCTGGTCTGGGATCGCAGCTGGGACCCGCTGCTCGCGCAGGACCGCGACGGCGTCCTGGTCAACAAGCTGAACACCACGGTGGACGGCCAGTTCCAGACCTACGCCACCGAGACCGGCGCCTACATCCGCGAGCACTTCTTCGGCGGCGACCTGCGCCTGCGCGCCATGGTCGAGAACATGACCGACCAGCAGATCCAGCACCTGGGTCGCGGCGGCCACGACCACAAGAAGATCTACGCGGCGTTCAAGGCGGCCCGCGAGCACAAGGGCCAGCCGACGGTCATCCTCGCCCAGACGGTCAAGGGCTGGACGCTGGGCCCCAACTTCGAGGGCCGCAACGCCACCCACCAGATGAAGAAGCTGACGGTCGAGGACCTCAAGCGCTTCCGCGACCGGCTGCACCTGCCGATCACCGACAAGCAGCTCGACGAGGGCTACCCGCCCTACTACCACCCGGGCCGCGACTCGGAAGAGATCCAGTACATGCACGACCGCCGCAGCGAGCTGGGCGGCTACGTGCCGACCCGCAAGGTGCGCCCGCGCAAGCTGGAACTGCCCGGCGACGACGTGTACAAGGCGGTCAAGAAGGGCTCCGGCAACCAGACCATCGCCACCACCATGGCGTTCGTCCGGGTGCTCAAGGACCTCATGCGGGACAAGGGCATCGGCAACCGCTTCGTGCCGATCGCGCCGGACGAGTACCGCACCTTCGGCATGGACTCGCTGTTCCCCTCGGCGAAGATCTACAACCCGCTGGGCCAGACCTACGAGTCGGTCGACCGCGACCTGCTGCTGGCCTACAAGGAGTCGCCGACCGGGCAGATGCTGCACGACGGCATCTCCGAGGCCGGCTGCACCGCCTCGCTGATCGCCGCCGGTTCGTCCTACGCGACCCACGGCGAGCCGCTGATCCCGGTCTACGTCTTCTACTCGATGTTCGGGTTCCAGCGCACCGGCGACCAGTTCTGGCAGATGGCCGACCAGCTGGCCCGCGGCTTCGTGATCGGCGCCACCGCCGGCCGTACCACCCTGACCGGTGAGGGCCTGCAGCACGCCGACGGCCACTCGCACCTGCTGGCCTCGACCAACCCCGGCGTCGTCGCGTACGACCCGGCGTACGGCTTCGAGATCGCGCACATCGTCCAGGACGGTCTGCGGCGGATGTACGGCTCCAGCGCCGAGCACCCGCACGGCGAGGACGTGTTCTACTACCTCACCGTCTACAACGAGCCGATCAAGATGCCGGCCGAGCCCGAGAACGTGGACGTCGAGGGCATCCTCAAGGGTCTGCACCGGTACGCGCCGGCCACCGCCGGCCAGATCCCGGCCCAGATCCTCGCCTCCGGCGTGGCCGTGCCGTGGGCCCTGGAGGCCCAGCGCATCCTCGCCGAGGAGTGGAACGTCAAGGCCGACGTCTGGTCCGCGACCTCCTGGAACGAGCTGCGCCGCGACGCGGTGGAGGCCGAGGAGTTCAACCTGCTGCACCCCGAGGAGCAGCAGCGCGTCCCGTACGTCACCCAGAAGCTCCAGGGTGCCGAGGGCCCGTTCGTCGCCGTGTCCGACTGGATGCGCGCCGTTCCGGACCAGATCGCCCGCTGGGTGCCGGGCCAGTACCAGTCGCTGGGCGCCGACGGCTTCGGCTTCGCCGACACCCGCGGTGCGGCCCGTCGCTTCTTCCACATCGACGCGCAGTCGGTCGTCCTGGGCGTGCTCACCGAGCTCGCCAAGCAGGGCAAGATCGACCGCTCGGCGTTGAAGGACGCGATCGACCGCTACCAGCTGCTGGACGTGGCCGCGGCCGACCCGGGTGCCGCCGGCGGCGACGCCTGATCGCCCGCTAGCGCCTGAGAGGGGCCGGACTCCCGTACGGGGTCCGGCCCTTCGGCGTTCTCGCACCTGACACCGGTGTCAGGTCCTACGCTCGACGGCATGACGAACAAGAGCACGGACCAGGGTGCGAACCGCCACCCCGAACCCGCCGACGGCGCGGGAGAGTTCAACCGCAAGGTGATCGCCGAGTTCCGGACCGCCGAGGGGGTGGTGGGCGGCGACCTCGCCGGGATGCCGCTGCTGCTGCTCACCGTGGTCGGCGCCCGCAGCGGCGAGCCGCGCACCACCCCGCTGGTCTACCTGCCGGACGGCGAGCGGCTGGTGGTCTTCGCCTCCAACGGCGGCAGCGACACCGACCCGGTCTGGTACCGCAACCTGGTCGCCCACCCGGAGGTCACCGTCGAGCTCGGCGCCGAGCGCTACCCGGCCGTGGCGGCCGCCGTCGACCCGGCCGAGCACGACGCGCTCTGGGCCCGCCAGGTGGCCGCCCAGCCGCAGTTCGCCGACTACCGCAAGGCCGCCCGGACGGTCCCGCTGGTGGCCCTCACCCGGGTCTGAGCGGCGCCCCCGGGCAGCACGACGGCCCCGGACTCCGCCACGGAGTCCGGGGCCGCCCACCGGCCGGTCAGATGTGCACGGCCGGGCCCGCGTCGGTCTCGCCGCGGCGGGTCAGCAGGGCCAGCAGGGCGGCGCCGAACGCCACCACCGCGGCCACCACGAAGGCCAGCGACATCCCGCTGACGAAGGACTGGTGCACGGCGCCGGCCATCGCGTCCACCGCCTGCTGCGGGGTGCCGGGCGGGGCCGGCGGGGTGATGCCCAGCTGGGCGGCCTGCTTGAGGCCCGCGGCCGCCTGCGGGTCCTCGATCGCCGGCAGGCCCGCCCTGGCCCAGTTGCCGGGCAGCACGTCGCCGACCTTGGCGGCCATCAGGGCGCCCAGCACGGCGGTGCCCAGGCTGCCGCCGACCTGCATCGCGGCCTGCTGGAGGCCGCCGGCCACACCGGACAGCTCCAGCGGGGCGTTGCCGACGATGACCTCGGTGGCGCCGACGATGACGGGGCTGATGCCGAGGCCCATCAGGACGAACCAGAGCGACATCACGCCGGTGCCGGAGCCGGTGTCCAGGGTGGACATGCCGACCATCGCCCCGGTGGTGAGCAGCATCCCGACCATGATCGGGATCCGCGGGCCGAGCTTGCCGATCGCGATGCCCGCCAGCGGCGAGCCGACGATCATCATGCCGGTCATCGGCAGCAGGTGGACGCCGGCGTCGACCGGCTTCATCCCATGCACGTTCTGGAGGTAGAAGGTCACGAAGAAGATCGCGCCGAAGAACGCGAAGGCCATCAGCACCATCAGCAGCACGCCCGCCGACAGCGGCACCGAGCGGAACAGGCTGAGCGGGATCAGCGGCTCCTTCGCCCGGCCCTGCCACAGCGCGAAGAGCACCATCAGCAGCACCGCGCCGCCCAGGAACAGCAGCGTCCGGGCGTCGCCCCAACCCCACTCGGGGGCCTTGATGATCCCGAAGACCAGCGCGAACATCCCGACCGAGAGCAGCCCGATGCCCGGCAGGTCGAAGGACCTGGCGGCCTTCTCGGCCCGTACGTCCTTGAGGATCCACAGGCCGAGGGCCACCGCGGCCAGGCCGACCGGGATGTTGATGAAGAACACCGACTCCCAGTTGACGTGCTCGACCAGCAGGCCGCCGACGATCGGGCCGGCCGCGGTGGACGCACCGATCACCCCGCCCCAGATGCCGATCGCCATGTTGAGCTTCTCGGCCGGGAAGGCCCCGCGCAGCAGGCCGAGCGCGGCGGGCTGGAGCAGCGCGCCGAACAGGCCCTGGAGGACGCGGAAGGCGATCACGGTCTGGATGTTGCCCGCGAAGCCGATCGCGGCCGAGGTGGCGGCGAAGCCGACCGCGCCGACCAGGAAGGTGTTCTTGTGGCCGAAGCGGTCGCCGATCTTGCCGGCGGTGATCAGGAAGACCGCGAGCGCCAGCAGGTAGCCGCTGGTGACCCACTGGATCTCGGAGGGCGCGGCCTTGAGCTTCTCCTGGATCACCGGGTTGGCGATCGCGACGATCGTGCCGTCCAGCGCGACCATCATCACGCCGACAGCGACGGTCAGCAGGGTCAGCCAGGGGTGCCCCTTGAGCCCTCCCCCGGCCGGCGGCTTCGACGGCGGCGCCGCGTCCGCCTCGGAGTTCTTCACGACGGACTGACTCATCTGGGGCCCTCCGGGGGCGTGACAGGGACCGGAACGTGGCGTGGCGCCGCGACGACCCACCCGTCCCCACGAGTGCCCGGCCGACGAGCGCCACTCCGGCAGATTATGTCAGCGACTGACAATCGGCAAACAGTGACTTGTGACCGGAACTGACATTTGTCAGGCGGCTAAGGTTGTGCTCCCACCCGCCACACCCGCGCCCCGGAAGGCCCCCGCCATGGCCGCTCGCACCCCCCACCCCGTCGGCACCCCGGAGGACCTCGGCCGGGCCCCCGGTCTGCGGGAACGCAAGAAGCAGCAGACCCGGGACGCCCTGGTGCAGGCCGCCCACGCGCTCTTCCTCGGCCAGGGCTTCGCCAGGACCACCGTCGACGAGATCGCCTCCGCCGTCGACGTCTCCCAGCGCACCTTCTTCCGCTACTTCGCCAACAAGGACGAGGTCGCCCTCGCCGTGATGTCCGACGCCGAGGACTACTTCATCCACTGCCTGCGCCACCGGCCGGCCGAGGAGACCCCGCTGCAGGCCCTGCGCGCCTCGATCGTCCAGGCCTGGCGCGACCTCGGGAACGCCCGGACCTCCGGCCCCGGCTCCATCGGCAGCGCCCTCGAACTGCTGCGCATCATCGAGGACACCCCCGCCCTGCTCGCCGCCCACCTGCGCCGGGTCACCGAGCAGGAGCGGCTGGTGGTCCAGGTGCTCGCCGAACGCGAAGGCCTCGACCCGGCCGAGGACCTGCGCCCGGTCGTGCTCGCCGCCGTCTTCGGCAGCCTGCTGCGCGCCGCCCACCTGTCCTGGACCGCCGAGCAGGAACCGGCCGGCCCCGAGGGCATGGTCGTGGTGATCGAGCGCTACTTCGACCAGCTCGGCCCCGCCCTGGCCGGCCACTGGCGCGACTAGTACCCGGGTATCACCCCGTACCCGGGTACCGCCCGGAAGTTCGCGCTCCAGTCCGACGCCCGCCGCGGGCCGGCCCTCCTAGGCTGGCCCACGATGAAGACGCTCACCGCCGCCGACGCCCGCAGGTTCGCCGCCCGTCAACTGCGCACCCTGCGGCTGCACCTGACCAGCCCCAGCGAGGACGACACCCCGCTGCTCGGGAGCTCCCGCCGACGCTGGGTGCGCCGCATCCCGTACGTCGTCGCGATCACGCTCCAGGCCACGCTGATCCCCACCGGGATCGCCAACCTGGCCAGCTTCTACGGCCTGGTGCTGCCGGTGGCCGCCGCGCTCACCGTCGCCCAGACCGCCCCGCTGATCCTCGCCATCACCCGGCCGCTGGCCGCCTGGTGGATCAGCGCCCCCACCCTGGTGCTCACCGCCGCCGTGACCGCGCGCCACCAGCAGGTGATGGGCACCTGGCCGTGGACCGCGTCGATGATCGTCTCGTACCTCTTCCTGCTGCTCGCCCTCGGGCTGCGCGAGCGCCGGGGCACCGTGCTCGCGGTCTGGGTCGCCACCGTCCTGCTCACCGTCCTCGCCACCACCCTCGGGCTGCCCCGGGCCGGCGACGGCACCACCGTGCTGCTGATCGCGCTCAGCGGCGCCGTCCTGCTGTTCGGCTGGGCCATCCGGGAACGCGCGGTCGCCCGCCGGCTGCTCACCGAGCAGGAACAGATCAGCGAGGTGGAGCGTGAGCGGCGCACCCTGCTGGAGGAACGCGCCCGGATCGCCCGGGAGTTGCACGACGTGGTGGCCCACCACATGTCCGTGATCGCGGTGCAGGCCGCCAGCGCGCCCTACCGGATCCAGGGCGTCCCGGACGACGCCGCCGAGGAGTTCACCGCGATCGCCGGCACCGCGCGCGAGTCGCTGGCCGAGATGCGCCGGCTGCTCGGGGTGCTGCGCAGCGAGGACGCCTCCGGGGAGAAGGCCCCGCAGCCGGGCGTGGCCCAACTCGACCAGCTGGTCGAGACGGTGGGGCGGGCCGGGGTGCCCGCCGAACTGGCCGTGGCCGAGGGGCTGGCCGAGCGGGTGCCGCAGGCCGTCGGCCTCTCCGTCTACCGGATCGTCCAGGAGGCGCTGGCCAACGTGGTCCGGCACGCGCCCGGCGCCCGGACCTGGGTGTCGCTGTCGGCGGACGGCCCGGAACTGCGGCTCACCGTGGTCAACGCGCCCCCGCCGCAGCGCACCGAGTCACTGGAGGCCTCGGCCGAGGGCACCGGGCACGGCCTGGTCGGAATGCGTGAACGCGTCCGGCTGGTCGATGGCAGGCTGGACACCGGCCCGCTGCCGGACGGCGGCTTCAAGGTGGCCGCCGTACTGCCGCTCGACCCGTCCCAACGCCCAGACACCCCCGGGGAGACACCCGCATGACCATCCGCGTGATCATCGTCGACGACCAGGCCATGGTGCGGGCCGGCTTCGCCGCCCTGCTGGGCGTCCAGAGCGACATCGACGTGGTGGGGGACGCGGCGGACGGCGCCCAGGCCCTGGAGGTCAGCGGCCGCACCCACCCGGACGTGGTCCTGATGGACGTCCGGATGCCCGTCATGGACGGCCTGGAGGCCGCCCGGCGGCTGCTGGACCCCGCCGTCCCTGGCGCCCACCGGCCCAAGGTGCTGATGCTGACCACCTTCGACGTGGACGACTACGTGTACGAGGCACTGCGCGCCGGGGCCAGCGGCTTCCTGCTCAAGGACGCCCCGCCGGCCGACCTGATCGCCGCGGTCCGGGTGGTCGCGGCCGGCGAGGCCCTGCTCGCCCCCTCCGTCACCCGGCGGCTGATCGCCGACTTCGCCCGCAACCGGCCCGCCAAGCGCCGCGACCCCAAGCTGCGGCTCAACGGCCTGACCCCGCGGGAGACCGAGGTGCTGGAGCAGATCGCCCGCGGCCTGTCCAACCAGGAGATCGCCGCCAAGCTGGTGCTCGCCGAACAGACCGTCAAGACCCACATCGGGCGCATCCTCGCCAAGCTCGACCTGCGCGACCGCGCCCAAGCGGTGGTGCTGGCCTACGAGTCGGGCCTGGTGACCCCCGGCGAGTAAGGGGGGTTATCCCCCTCATACCCCGGTAGCACCGGGTAGTTGGCCCCGCGGTGTGACGTCCGCGGGGCCGCCGTGTTCCTACCTTCCTCCTCGTCGAAAGCCGAAGCCGGCTGCCGAACCGACGAGGGAGAACAGGGACATGCGCAAGCTCCGTACCAAGCGGGCGCTCGTCGCCACCGCGCTGACGCTGGCGGCGGTGCTCGGAGCGGGTGGCTGGGCCGCCGACAGCCAGGCCGCCGTCACCGGCCCGCCGCCCGGCAGCGCCGCCTGGACCGCCGACACCGCGCTCGGCCTCCGCCTCCCCGACCCGGCCACCAGCACGCCCGCCCAAGTGGCCGCCTTCTTCGCCGGGTTGACGCCCGCCCAGCAGCAGGCCCTGGCCGCCCGGCACCCCCTGGTGGTCGGCAACCTGGACGGCGCCCCCGTCCCGCTCCGGTACCGGGCCAACACCCTGGCCCTCACCGCCGAACGCGACCGGGAACTCGCCCGGGCCGCCGACCCGGCCCTCACCCCGCAGGACCAGCAGGCCGCCCGCACCCGCGCCGAGCGCTACCGCACCCTGCTGGACGGCGGCCGGCAGGTCCTCGCCTTCGACCCGCGCGGCCGCGGCCAGGTCGCCGAGGTGTTCGGCGACCTCACCACCGCCCCCCGCACCGCCGTGATCGTCCCCGGCTCGGACATCGACCTGCTCACCTTCGACCGCGCCACCGAGCCGTACGGCACCCCCGCCGGCATGGCCCGCGCCCTGTACCGGGCCACCGACGGGCACACCGCCGTGATCGCCTGGGCTGGCTACACCACCCCGGTCGGCGTCGGCCTCGACGCCGCCACCGAGGACCTCGCCCGGGCCGGCGCCGACCGCCTCGACCGGTTCCTGGACGGACTCGCCGCCGGCACCTCCCCGCAGGCCCCGCCCACGGTGTTCTGCCACAGCTACGGCTCGGTGGTCTGCGGCCTGGCCCGCCCGACCCCCGCCCGGGCCTCCGCCCTGGTGGTGCTCGGCTCGCCCGGCATGGGCGTCGACTCGGCCGCCGACCTCGACCCCGGAGTGCCGCTCTGGGCCACCGCCCGCAACGGCTCGGACTGGATCGGCAAGGTGCCCAACGTCCGCTTCCTCGGCCTCGGCCACGGCGCCGACCCGACCGACCCCGGCTTCGGCGCCCGCCCGCTGCCGTCCACCGGGTCCCACGGCCACACCGGCTACTTCGCCCCCGGCACCGCCTCGCTCACCGCCTACGCCGCCATCGCCCAGGGCCGCTGAACCCCCGCACCCCGCCAAGGAAGGAGCACCACCATGGCCCACGCCCTCACCACGCTGCGCCGCGCCGCCGCGAAGGTCGACGCGAAGACCCCCGCGAGCCGCGACCGCGCCCTGGACGGCCTGCGCGCCCTCGCCCTGCTGTCCGTCCCGATCGGCCACTGGATGCTCGGCGGCCTGACCCGCTCCGCCGACGGCGCCCTGCACAACGCCAGCCCGCTCTCCGCGCTCGGCGGCTTCGCCCCGGCCAGCTGGGTGCTCCAGATGCTCGGGGTGTTCTTCCTGGTCGGCGGCCACTCCTCGGTCCGCTCGCTGGAACGGGCCCGGGAGAAGGGCCTGACGTACGGGAGTTGGCTGCGGGCCCGGACGGTCCGGCTGCTGCGCCCGGTGCTGGGGGTGACGGCGGTGTGGGCGCTGCTGATCCCACTGCTGCCCCGGCTCGGCGTGCCCGCGGACACCCTGCGCACCGGCGCCACGCTGGTGGTGCAGCCGCTCTGGTACATCGGGGTGTACCTGGCGCTGACCGCGCTCACCCCGCTCTGCGTGGCCTTCGGGCGGCGGCTCGGCGCGTGGTCGGCGGGGCTGCTGGTGGCCTCGGTCGCCCTGGTCGACCTGCTGCGGTACGGGCCGTGGGCCGAGGCGGTGCCGTCCTGGCTGGGGCTGCTGAACCTGCTGCCGGGCTGGATGTTCGGCTACCAGCTGGGCGTGCTGTGGGCGCAGGGCCGGCTCGGCCGCTCGGCCGCCCGGGTGCTGCTGTTCGGCGGTGCGGCGCTGTTCGCGGTCCTGCTGGTGGTGTTCCACTACCCGGCGAGCATGGTCGGGGTGCCGGGCGTCGAGCGCACCAACTCGCACCCGCCGTCCCTGCTGGTGCTGGCGCTGGCCGCGGTGCAGTGCGGCGCGGCGGTGCTGCTGCGGGAGCGGCTGGGCCGGCTGCTGACCCGCCGTCCGCTGCTGTGGCTGCCGGTGGTGGCGGTCAACCTGTCGGCGATGACGATCTTCTGCTGGCACCAGAGCGCGATGCTCGCGGTGGCGGTGCCCGGCGCGGCCGGCCTGGGCGCCGTCCCGGGGCTGACCACCGCGCCGGACTCGCTCGGCTGGGTGGCCGCCCGGCTGGCCCTGCTGCCGCTGTTCGGGGCCGCCCTGGTGGCGATCGGGTGGTTCACCCGGCGCTTCGACGGGCCGTGGACGGCCTTCTCCCGGGCCGGCAAGGCGCTGGCCGGCACGGCGGCGGCGCTGTTCGCCGCGTACGCGCTGGGCATGGTGTGACACCCGGCTACCACGCCGGCGATCACCGCTCCGAAGGGGCGCGCACCGAACGGTGCGCGCCCCTTCGGCTGTTCCAGCGCACCCCCCGGAAGCGGGACCGCTCCAAGGGAGGTACGTCGTATGCGCACCACCACGCGCCGTGATGTTCTGTGACGGTCGGCGACCATCGCTGGACCGCGCCCGCCCACGGCCCGTCCGTCCGCATTCGCCCCCTCCCCCGAACAGCCCTCCCTCCCCGAGGAGATCCATGCCCCCGTCCCTACTCCGCCCGCGGCCAGGGCCCCGGAGCCGCCGCCGGCTGCCGGCCACCTCCGTGGTCCTCGCGGTCACCGCCGGAAGCCTGTTGGGCGCCGCCGCCCCGGCGCTCGCCCACGGCGGGGACGACCTCGCCCCGCACGTCGACTCCCGCCGGGTCGCCGAGGAGGTGCGGCAGGACGAGGTCGCGGCCCTCGGTCAGGAGCACGCCGAGGAGCACGCCCGGATGCGCGCGGCCGTCCGCGGCATCGGCGACTACCCGCAGACCACCCGCACCAACCGGTACAACGCCCTGACCGCCTCCCAGGCCCAGCACAACAGGCCTTCGCCCCGGAGACCTTCGGCGCCTTCAAGGAGTACTTCCCGTCCCCCGACTTCGGCGACCACGTCGCCCTGCTGCCCACCGGCAAGGTGCTGCTGTTCTCCTTCGAACGGATCGAGACCAACCCCGAGAAGGAACCCGCGCCGACCCAGACCACCGGCAAGGAGAACGCCGGCCGGGCCTTCCTCTGGGATCCGGCCAAGGGCACCGGCAAGGACGCCTTCAAGCAGGTCAACCCGCCGGTCTCGGACATGCCGGACGGCCTGGACGAGCCCCGCCCGGTGCCGTTCTTCTGCTCCGGGCACTCCTTCCTGCCCAACGGCATGCTCGGCGTCTTCGGCGGCAACCTGGGCGGCAACGGCGGCACCGGCGCCAAGCTCTCGCTGGTCTTCGACCCGTGGACGGAGACCTGGACCCGCAACCCCGACATGTCGGTGGGCCGTTGGTACCCCTCGGTGGTCACCGGGGCCGACGGCCGCCAGCTGATCATGTCCGGCCAGTCCGAACTCGGCTACGGCACCCCGACCCCGCTGGTCGAGCGCTTCCCCGCCAAGGCCTTCCCGGTGCCGGTGAGCAAGACCGACACCCCCAAGAACAACCCGGTCGAGCGCTTCAAGGTCGACGCGCCGTTCAGCTTCGACTACCCGCACCTGTTCTCGCTCAACGACGGCAACGTCTACGGCTTCGGCCGCGCGGCCAACGAGCAGTGGAAGTTCGACCCGGTCGCGGAGACCCGCGCCGACCTCACCGCCCGCCCCGACGGCCGCAAGCGCAACTACGGCTCCGCCGTGATGCTGCCCGGCGGGGCGAACGGCCCGGACTCCGCGCTGATCCTCGGCGGCGACCGGGACAACCCGGGCACCCTGCGCTTCTCCAACGGCAGTTGGACCGCCGAGAAGTCCCGCGCCTTCGGCCGCACCCAGGACGACACCCTGCTGCTGCCCAACGGCCGGCTGATGACGGTCAACGGCGCCTACGACATCCGCGACTACGGCAACGGCCCGTACAACCCGAACGCCGACCTCAAGTACCGCCAGATCGAACTCCGCGACGACCAGGGCAACTGGCAGCTCGGCCCGGTCCAGCGGCTGCCGCGCGGCTACCACTCCAACGCGGTGGTGCTGCCGGACGGCCGGATCATGGTGACCGGCGACGAGCTCCAGCAGATGGCCAACAACACCGACATCAACGGCACCGTCGACGGCGTCCCGGGCACCACCGGCCCGATCACCATGAACGGCACCATCGAGATCTACGAACCGCCCTACCTCCACCAGGGCGACCGGCCCGCGCTCGCCAACGCGCCCACCGCGCCGGTCGGGTACGACAGGAAGTTCACCGTCACCAGCACCACCCCGGGCCTCGCCGCCAGGGCCGTCCTGCTGGCCCCGACCACCTCCACCCACTCGGTCAACACCAGCCAGCGGTACGTCGACCTGCGGCTGACCAGCCGGGCCGGCAACCGGCTGGAGTTCCAGGCCCCGCCGGACGCCAAGGCCGCCCCGCCCGGCTGGTACCTGCTCTTCCTGCTCAGCGACAAGGGCGTGCCCAGCGTCGCGCAGTGGATCCAGCTCTCCGCCTGAAACCCCCCACCCCGAAAGGAAGCCCGAGAACGATGACGACGGAACTGAGCCTGCGCGAGAGCGAGGAGATCCAGGGTGACATCCTGGCCGGCTTCAAGAAGGACAACGTCAGCGTCCTGTTCCTCAAGTTCGAGGACGCCTCCCGCGCCCGCGACTGGCTACGCAGACTGACCCCGCAGATCGCCACCACCCGGCAGGTCGCCGCGTTCAACGAGGCGTTCAGCGAGGCCAGGCACGCCTCCGGCGGCGACGACCCCAAGTCGCTGACCGCCACCTGGCTGGGCGTCAGCTTCACCTACGAGGGCCTGCGGATGCTGGCCGGAGCCGATCCGTTCCCCACACCCCCGCCGGTCGGCGGCGGCCTGGAGGCCTTCAAGGAGGGCTCGGCCCAGCGGGCCGGCGCGCTCGGCGACACCGGCGACAACTCCCCGGAGAACTGGCTGTTCGGCAACGGGAAGAACCAGCCCGTCCACGCCCTGCTCAAGATCTCCGCGGACACCGAACGGGACCTCCAGGCGGCCGTCGAGGCGCAGCGGATCGCCGCCGCCGAGTGCCGGGTCCTGATCGTCTACCAGCAGAACGCCCAGACCCTGCTGGGCAGTCGGCGCGGCAAGGAGCACTTCGGCTTCAAGGACGGCATCAGCGAGCCCGGCGTCAGGGGCTTCGACCGGCCGAACCCGGCCAAGCCGGAGGAGGAGGACGGCCACCCGGGCACCCGGCTGGTCCCGGCCGGCGAGTTCGTCTGCGGCCTGGAGAACGACCGGTTCAGCGGCCCGCCGTCCCAGTACCCCGAGTGGGCGCGCAACGGCTCCTTCCAGGTGGTGCGCCGGCTCGCCCAGGACGTCCCCGGCTGGTGGTCACAGGTCTCGGTCAAGCTGCGGGAGCTCAAGCAGGCCAAGGCCGTTCCGGAGAGCGCCACCGCCGAGTGGCTGGCCGCCCGGATGGTCGGCCGCTGGCGCTCCGGCGCGCCGGTCTGCAAGCACCAGGACCGGGACGTCCCGAACAGCCCGAGCGCCGCCAACGACAACGACTTCGACTTCCGGGACGACCTGGAGGGCCTGGTCACGCCGCTCTGGTCGCACCTGCGCAAGACCAGCCCGCGGGCCGGCCTCCAGGAGAGCCCGGACAAGCCGCCGTTCGACGCCGGGATCCTGGACGGCCGGCGGATCATCCGCCGGGGCACCCCGTACGGCGCCCCGTTCGACCCGGCCTCCGAGGGTCCGGGCGGCCCGGACGACCCGCGCGGGCTGCTGTTCATCTGCTACCAGGCCGACATCCAGCGGCAGTTCGAGTTCATCCAGGCCGACTGGATGGACCAGCCGAACTTCCCGCCGAACCGGGACAGCGGCGGCGCCGTCCCGCCCGGCCACGCCGGCCCCAGGCCGGTGCCCGGCAAGGACCCGGTGACCCAGGAGGCTCCGGACGTCGACTTCGAGAGCCGGGGGCCGGACGGGCTGATCAGCCACACCCCGGTGAGCTTCCAGCAGTTCGTCCAGACCACCGGCTCGGTCTACGCCTTCATGCCCTCGCTCAGCATCCTGCGCGGGCTCTGCGAGGGCCGGCTCACCCCGGTCGGGCAGAACGGCACCCAGACCGGCACCCAGATCGGCCAGACCGGCCAGACCGGGCAGACGGGCCAGACGGTCACCCAGACCGGCGGGCAGCCCAAGCCGCAGCCCGTGAAGGCCTACCCCTGCGACGAGTTCGTCGGCGTCCCGGACCAGTACCGCAAGGGCGGCCAGAGCCGGTACTGGGCCTTCCACGGCGACCGCTGCCGGGTCATCTCGATCGCCGACGGCTCCGCCCACACCGACCGCAAGGTCGAGGACGACACCTGGCTGACCAGCTGGACCTGCCTCCAGGGCGTCGGCCGGGTGGACTGCGTACTGCCCGTCCCGGACCAGCAGGACCCGGGCGGCAAGAGCTGGTGCTGGGTGTTCCACAGCACCGGCGGCCGCCAGCAGTACCGCCTGGTCTCGATCACCTGCGGCGGCGGCCGGTACACCACCGCGCTGGAGCGCTCGGACCGCGACCTCACCTACTGGGGCTCGCTCAGCGGCGTCGGCCAGGTCGACTGCTGGCTGCCGGTACCGGACCAGCAGCGGGTCGGCGGCAAGAGCTGGTACTGGTGCTTCCACACCACCAGCGGCCGCCAGCAGTACCGGCTGATCTCGATCGCCGACGGCTCCTCCCACACCGACGTGCGGGAGCGCACCGACCGCGAGCTCTCCCAGTGGAGTTCGCTGAACGGGCTCAGCCGGGTGGACTGCTTCCTGCCCGTCCCGGACCGCCAACGGGTCAGCGGCAGCAGCGAGTTCTGGGTGTTCTGCGGCCAGAGCTACCGCCGGATCTCGATCGCCGACGGCAGCGGGCACCCGGACCGGCTGGTCGACGGCGACCGGACCTGCGACAACTGGGCCTCGCTCGGCTGAGCGCCGCCCGCGCCCCCGGGGCGCCCCCCCCCCCCCCGGGGGGGGGGGGGGGGGGGGGCGGGTGTCCTTTTCTCCCTCCCCTCTGGGGGGATTCTATGCGCGTCTCCTGGCGGGCCCCTTCTCTCCGTGGGATCGCCCAGGCAC
>NZ_JBVHYH010000047.1:0-52989 GCF_055569135.1 Kitasatospora sp. NPDC029367 | reverse complement strand
TACCCCCCCCCCTCCCCCCCCCCTCCCCCCCCCCCCCCCCCCCCCCCCCCCCCCCCCCCCCTCCGCCGGTGCTCCCCCCCCCCGGTGCACGGGGCCCTGCTCTACCCTGCCGCCATGGTGACGTTCGACGAGTTCCGCGCGATGGCCCTGGCCCTGCCGGAGGCCGCCCAGGAACCGACCTGGGGCATCCAGACCCTGCGGGTCCGCGGCAAGGTCTTCGCGATGGGCGACCCCGACGGCGACAGCGTCACCGTCAAGGCCACCCGCGAGGACCAGGCCGAACTGATCGCCGCCGAGCCCGAGGTGTTCTCCTTCGCACGCTACGTCGGACGGCACGGCTGGGTGAGCGTCCGGCTGGACCTGGTCGACCCGGAGGAACTGCGCGACGTGGTCACCGAGGCCTGGCGGCGGACGGCCCCCAAGCGGGTGGTCACCGAATACGACGCCCAGCAGCCTTAGCACCGCCGGAACAACCACACAAGGACGTCGGGAGGACACTCCCGGTTCATGTGATCCATCCCACAGTTTGGGCGTGTCCGTCACCCTCCTGTGACCTCTACGCTTTCCCAGGGAAGTCAGCAAGTCCATTTCGCACCCTCCGGGCACCGCCCGAGAAACGGTGACGGGCCCCAAGGGAGTTGGTGCGGTGCGCAACCGTCGACGCTGGAAGCGGGTACTGATCGGGGCGTTCGCGGGTTGTGCCGTGCTCGCCGACGCGGGTGCCTCGGCAGCCGCGGCCGCGGTCTCCTCGGAGCAGCTGGCGATCTCCACGCCTCCGGCCGGCAGCGCCGCCTGGATCCAGGACCACTCCTTCGGCCGCATCCTGCCCGACCCGGCCACCACCAGCCCGGCCGACGCAGCCGCCTTCTTCGCCTCGCTCGCCCCCACCGAGCTGGACCGGCTGATCAAGGACTACCCGCTGGTCGTCGGCAACTACGACGGCGCCCCGCTGGACCTGCGCTACCGCGCCAACCGGATCGCCCTGGCGAACGAGCGCGACGCCGCCCGGGCCCGCGCCGCCGACAGGAAGCTGGACTCCGACACCCGCGCGCTGGCCGTCTCCCGCGCCAACGACGTCGAGCACCTGCTCGCCCCCGGCCGCCAGGTCCTCGCCTTCGACCCGCGCGGCCGCGGCCTGGTCACCGAGGTCTGGGGCGACCTCGCCGACGCCGAGCACGTCTCCGTCATCGTCCCCGGCTCCGACGCCGACCTCGGCCACTTCGACCAGGCGGCCGAGCCGCTGCGCTCCCCGGCCGGCATGGCCCGCGCCCTGTACGCCGAGGAGCAGCGCCAGGCCCCGGGCACCCGCACCGCCGTGATCGCCTGGACGGGGTACGTCACCCCCTCGGGCCTCGGCCCGGACGCGGCCACCTCCCGGCTCGCCGACGTCGCCGCGCCCCGGCTGGAGCGACTGCTGGCCGGCCTCCGGGAGACCACCCGCCCGGACGCGCCCCCCGCGCTGCTCTGCCACTCGTACGGCTCGGTGGTCTGCGGCACCGCCGCCCCGAGGATCCCGCGGGCGGCCGCCTCGCCGTCCGACACCTCCGGCATCACCGACATGATGGTGTTCGGCAGCCCGGGCATGGGCGTGCAGTCGGCCGACGCGCTGGGCGCCGGCGTCCACGTGTGGGCCACCCGCAACCCCAACGACTGGATCGGCAACGTCCCGTTCCTGGAGGTCGGCAAGCTCGGCCACGGCGCCGACCCGACCGGCAGCGGCTTCGGCGCCGAGCAGATCTCCTCCGCCCGCGCGTCCGGCCACAACGGCTACTTCACCGACGGCACCGACAGCCTGCACAACTTCGCGGCGATCTCGCTCGGCGACTACCGCGACGTCGTCCGGCCCACCAACTCCTAGCCCCTGCAGGGGCGTTACTGCTCCTGGTACAGCCGCAGGGCCTCCGCCGCCGCCCGCGCCAGCTCGCGCCGGGCGGCCGGCGGGCCCAGCACCTCGACCTCGGCGCCGAAGGCCAGCAGCGCGCGGACGGCCGCCGCGGCCGGGAAGGCCATCGCCAGCTCGACCCACTCCTCGGTCGCCCCGCCGCCCGTCTCCGGCGGCACGGCCGTGACCCGGCCGCCGTGGATGCGCAGGAACATGTCCAGCCGCCCGCGCCGGACCCGCACCCGGACCGGCACGTCCTTCGGCAGCCGCTCCACCTGCTCGCGCAGCGCCGCCCACACCTCGCCGAGCGTCACCCCGGCCCGGCGGCGCACCGCCTCCTCGGCGGTCTCGGCGGCGAGCACCCGGTCGGCCCGGAACAGCCGCGGCTCGCCGTGCAGATCGGCCACCAGGTACCAGACCGCGGCCTTGTTCACCAGGCCGTACGGGTCGACGGTGTACTCCACCGGCGCGGGCGTGCCGCTGTGCCGGTAGCGCAGCCGCAGCCGCCGGTCGGCGAACACCGCGTACTGGAGCTCGCCCAGGTCCGGCGGACTGCCGGTGCCCGCCTGCGGGTTCTGCATCCAGCGCGCCGGGTCGACCAGGATGCGCTCGCTGACCCGCTCGGCGGCCGGGCGGTGCGGGGCGGGCAGCGCGGCCATCACCTTGCGCAGCGCCGAGCCGAGCGCGCCGTCCAGCCCGAGGTCGCTGTGGGCGCCCTGGGCGGAGAGCACGAACAGGGCCCGCGCCTCGTCGGCGGTCAGCCCGGTGACGTCGGTGCGGTAGCCGGGCAGCAGGTTGATGCCGCCGTGCCGGCCGCGTTCGGTGAACACCGGCACCCCGGCGGCGGAGAGCGACTCGACGTCCCGGTAGATGGTGCGGACGGACACCTCCAGCCGTTCGGCCAGTTCGGTGGCGGGCACCCGGCCCCGGGTCTGGAGCAGCAGCAGGATCGAGAGCAGGCGGTCGGCCTTCATGGCTCCAGAATCCCAAGAATCCTGACGGCACTTGTCAGGTTTTACTGGGAGATTGCGTTCCGAGCCCGAGCGACCACCAGAGCAAGGGCCGTACCGTGCAGAGGAGCCGACCGCAGATGAACGCCGTCCAGGACGCCCGCCCGCAGTACCTCGCCGCCCTCGACCAGCTGGCGCGGCTGGTCGGCGCCGTCGCCCCCGCCGACCTCGACCGGCCCACCCCCTGCGAGGAGTACACGCTGCGTCAGCTGCTGAACCACGTGGTCGGCGGCGTCCACCGGTTCGCGTACATGGGTGAGGGCGGTCACGCCCAGGACGTCGTGGCCGCCGTCGAGGACCCGTCGGACGACGGCTGGGCGGCCGCGCTGGACCGGGCCCGCACCCGGGTGACCGCCGCCTGGTCCGACGACGCCAAGCTGGGCCGCCCGACCTTCGCGCCCTGGGGCGAGGTGCCCGGGGCGATCGCGGTCGGCGGCTACGTGATGGAGCTGGTCACCCACTCCTGGGACATCGCCACCGCCCTCGACAACGGCTTCGCGCTGGACGACGACCTGGCCCGCACCGCGCTGGCCGTCGCCGAGCTCGTCCTGCCGCCGGAGAGCCGGGTCGCGGGCACCCCGTTCGGCCCCGTGCAGCCGGTCGCCGACGACGCCGACGTGCACGCCCGGCTGGCCGCCTGGATGGGCCGCAAGGCCTGAGGCCCCCGTTCCGTGACCCCGTGGCGTGAACCCCGGGGGCGTGACTCCGGGGCCCGCGCCCCGGAACGGCCGTACGGGCCCGGAGGTCACCGACCCCCGGGCCCGTACGGCCGCTCTCCCGGTCCCGGCTACTCGCGCCCGACCGAGGTGTTGCTCATGTCCGCGTAGCGCTCGCCCGCCACCCGCCCGGCCAGCGGCTCCAGCAGCGCCAGCTCCTCCGCGCTCAGCCGCAGGGCGACCGCGCCGGTGTTCTCGACGAGCCGGCTGCGCTTGCGGGTGCCGGGGATCGGCACCACGGTCAGCCCGTGCACCTGGGCCCGCTGCTGGACCCAGGCCAGCGCGACCTGGGCGAGCGTCGCGTCGTGGGCCGCGGCGATCTCCCGCAGCGGGGTGAGCAGTTCGCCGTTGGCGAAGGCGTTCTCACCGGTGTAGCGCGGGCTGCTGCGGCGGAAGTCGTCCGCCGTGAGGGCCGCGGCGTCCTGGAAGGCGCCGGTCAGGAAGCCGCGCCCGAGCGGCGAGTACGGCACGAAGGCGACACCCAGCTCGGCCGCGGCCGGCACCGCGGAACGCTCGACGTCCCGGGCGAACACCGACCACTCGGACTGCACCGCGGCGATCGGGTGGACGGCGTACGCCTCGCGCAGCTCGGCCCCGGTCACCTCGGACAGCCCCAGCTGCCGCACCTTGCCGGCCTTCACCAGCTCGGCCATCGCGCCGACCGATTCGGACAGCGGCACGGCCGGGTCACGGCGGTGCATGTAGTACAGGTCGATGGTCTCCACGCCGAGGCGGCGCAGCGAGCCCTCCACCGCGGTGCGGATGTACTCCGGGTCGTTGCGGACGGCCCGGCGGCTCGGGTCCTCCTCGCTGCGGTCGATGGCGAACTTGGTGGCGATGACCACCCGGTCGCGGTTGGCGCGGACGAAGGGGGCGAGGAACTCCTCGTTGCGGCCGTGGCCGTACATGTCCGCGGTGTCGAACAGGGTGACGCCGACCTCCAGCGCGGCGTCCAGGGTGGCGCGCGCCTCGTCGGTGTCGGTCGGGCCGTAGAACTCGCTCATGCCCATGCAGCCGAGGCCCTGGACGCCCACCAGCGGGCCGTCGGTGCCGAGGGGGGCGGTGGGGAGGACGGGGTGAGTCATGCGCTCTGCTCTTCCTCTACTGCTCGGTGGTACTGGCATCGGACGGGGGCGCCGGCACTGTCGGCGATCCTCCCGGCATAGAGATCGATCTTGTGGTCGAGGACGGCCAGGGTGGCCTGGAGGTCGACGATCCGCTGCCGGACCTCCTCGCGCTGGGTCTCCAGCAGCTCCCGGCGCTCGACGTAGGTCTCGTCGCCGCGGCGGGTCATGTCGACGTACTTGAGCATGTCCGCCACCGACATCCCGGTCAGCCGCAGCCGGCCCAGGAAGGCCAGCCGGTGCAGGTCGCCGTCGCAGTAGCGGCGCTGGCCGCCGGCCGCGCGGTCGACCGGGTCGAGCAGGCCGATCCGCTCGTACCAGCGGAGCGTGTGGGCGGTCAGGCCGCTGACCGCGGCGACCTCGCTGATGGTGTGCCGCGGGGTCCGGTCCGGCTCGCCGGCCGGGCCGTTGAAGACCTCGGCGCAGCTGCGCAGACCGGCCCGGGCCCGTACGGGTGTGGCCATGATCGATTCCCCCTGTCCTGTGACGACGACGCTACCGAGTTGGAGTGCACTCCAAGCAAGCCACCCACCCGGGTGCCCCCGCCACCCGGCTGGACCGCACATTAGAGTCGACCGCATGGAGAGCTTGCGGATGATCGACAACTGGCCCGTGCCCCACGCCGCCGCCGCGGTGGTCCGGGGGTCGGACGGCGCGGTGCTGGGCGCCCACGGCCCGCAGCAGCACCTCTTCCCGCTGGCCTCGGTGACCAAGCTGCTGACCTCCTACGCGGCCCTGGTCGCCCTGGAGGAGGGCGTGTTCGAGCTGGACGACCCGGCCGGCCCGCCCGGCTCCACCGTCCGCCACCTGCTCGCCCACACCTCGGGCCTCGGCTTCGACGAGGACCGGCTGTTCGCCGAGCCCGGCAAGCGCCGGCTCTACTCCAACGCCGGTTTCGACGCGCTGGCCGCCACCCTGGCCGAGGCCGCCGGGATCGCCTTCCACCGGTACGTCGCCGAGGCGGTGTTCGAGCCGCTGGGCATGCACGACACCCTGATCAACACCGCGAGCAAGTCCCCGGCCGGCGCCGGCGGCCTGTCCACGGTGGCCGACCTGGCCCGGTTCGCCGCCGAGCTGCAGTCCCCGAAGCTGCTGGACCCGTCCACCGTCCACCGGGCCACCCGCGAGGTCGCCTTCCCCGGCACCAGCGGCGTGCTGCCCGGCTACGGCCACCGCCGCCCGAACGACTGGGGCCTCGGCTTCGAGATCCGCGACGGCAAGAGCCCGCACTGGACCGGCACCGCCAACTCCCCGGAGACCTTCGGCCACTTCGGCCAGTCCGGCACCTTCCTCTGGGTCGACCCGCAGGCCGGCGCGGCCTGCATCGCGCTCACCGACCGGGACTTCGGCCCCTGGGCCGTGGAGGCCTGGCCGCCGCTGTCCGACGCCGTCCTCGGCGAACTGAGGGGCTGACCCTCAGCCGTACGAGACCGGCGAGTGCATCTCCCAGAGCAGGAGTTCGGCGCCGGTCTCCCCGGCCGACGGGTCGGCGAAGGCCTCGCCGGTGATCCGCACGCTGTCGCCGGGCACCATCGACCGCCCGGCGCCCTTGGGCCCGGGCACGGTCCGGTAGCCCAGCGAGCCGGCCGTCAGGTGGGCGTACCGCCAGGGCGCGGCGGGCAGTTCGGGCAGCGGCCGCCAGGGGCCGGCGGTGGCCAGCCAGAGCGCGGCGTCACGGCGGCGCAGCCGCAGGGCGTCCGTCCCGGCGTCGCGCTCCAGGCCGGAGGCCAGCAGCGTCAACCCGCCGTCCGCCGGCTCCACCTTGCGCAGCCCGTACGCCGGGGCGGCGTCGAACTCGTCCGGCTGCAGCCACATCTGGACGAAGCGCACCGGCCCGGTGGCGCCGCCGACGTTGCGCTCGGTGTGGGTGACCCCGGAGCCGGCGCTGAGGTGCTGAACCATGCCCGGGCGCACCACCCCGTGGTGGCCGTGCGAGTCCCGGTGGGCGAGAGCGCCTTCCAGCACCCAGGTGAGGATCTCGGTGTCCCGGTGCTTGTGCTCCTCGAACCCGGCGCCGGGCGCCAGGAGTTCCTCGTTGCACGCGAGCAACGCGCCGAAGTGGGTGTTCTTCGGGTCGTAGTGGCCGGAGAAGGAGAACGCGTGTCGGGTCTCGATGCCCTCGGCGGGGGTGGAGCGGTAGCGCTCGGCGGTGCGGCGCTGGTCGGCACGGGGGCGGGCGGCGGCATCGGTCACGCCCCTCACCGTACTGCTCCGGACGGCGCGCGCCCGGGCGCGGACGCGCCCCGAGCCCCGGGGGTGTGAGCGGCACCACCGTGCCGCTGCGCCGGGGGGTGTGCACGAGCAGTCACTCGCGTGAGGCAGTCTTGTCCTTGTGCCAGCCGCTTCCGCGAACTCCAAGAGCGAACCCAGTCCCGCCGCCGAACCCACCGGCAAGAGCCCGGCTCCCCGGACCTCCCGCGACCGCCCCGGCCGCCCCGCCCCCCGTCTGACCGCCCAGGAGCGCCGGAACGCCGCCGAGCGGGCCGAGCGCCGGGCCGCGACGCTCAAGCGGCTGGAGAAGTCCTCGGGGAAGCTGGCCACCGCCGCGATCTCGCGGATGGACGACCAGCTCGGCTGGTACCGGCGGATGCCACCGGAGCACCGCTCCTGGATCGGCCTGGTCGCCCAGGCCGGCATCGCCGCCTTCACCGAGTGGTACCGCCACCCGGAGGCCGCCCGGGCGATCTCCACCGACGTCTTCGGCACCGCCCCGCGCGAGCTGACCAGGGCGATCACGCTGCGCCAGACCGTGGAGCTGATCCGCACCACGATCGAGGTGATGGAGGAGGCCATCGAGGAGGTGGCCGCCCCCGGCGACGAGGCGGACATGCGCGAGTCCGTGCTGGTCTACGCCCGGGAGATCGCCTTCGCCACCGCCCAGGTGTACGCCCAGGCGGCCGAGGCGCGCGGCGCCTGGGACGCCCGGCTGGAGGCGCTGGTGGTGAACTCCCTGCTGTCCGGCGACGCCGACGAGGGCGTGCTCTCCCGGGCGGCCGCCCTGGGCTGGGGCCAGCCCAGCCAGGTCCGGGTGGTGATGGGCAGCGCCCCGGACGGCGACAGCGAGCTGGTGGTCGAGGCGATCCGCCGGGCCGCCCGGTACGCCAAGCTGAACGTGCTGACCGGGGTGCTGGGCAAGCGCCTGGTGGTGGTGGTCGGCGGCGACAAGGAGCCGGTGCACGCCGCCCGGGCGCTGATCGGCCAGTTCGCGCCGGGCCCGGTGGTGATCGGCCCGACCGTACCGGACCTGCTCTCGGCGACCCGCTCGGCGCACGCCGCCGCGGCCGGCCTGCGCGCCTGCGCCGCCTGGCCGGACGCCCCGCGCCCGGTGCTCGCCGACGACCTGCTGCCCGAACGGGCACTCGCCGGGGACCAGGCCGCCCGCCGCCAGTTGGTGGAGGAGATCTACACACCGCTGGACGAGGCCGGCTCCGCCCTGCTGGAGACGCTGAGCGTCTACCTGGAGCAGGCGTCCTCCCTGGAGGGCGCGGCCCGAATGCTCTTCGTGCACCCCAACACGGTGCGCTACCGGCTACGACGTGTGACCGACGTCACGGGGTACGCCCCCTCCGACGTACGTTCGGCGTTCACCCTGCGGATCGCACTGGCCCTCGGCCGGCTCACCGCCGCCGGGGAGCCCGGCTGAGCCGGGGTGTAGGGACCATACAATCCCGGATGGTTTTCTTCGTTACCGTCGCCTACCCGCCCCCGGGCGCCTGGCGAGAGAGGGTTGAACCGTGCTCGTAATCGTCGCCCCTGGACAGGGTGCCCAGTCCCCCGGTTTCCTCAGCCCCTGGCTCGAGCTGGACGGTGTCGCCGACCGCCTGCGCCGTTGGTCGGAGCCCGCCGGGCTCGACCTGGTGCACGCCGGGACCGAGGCCTCCGCCGAGGAGATCAAGGACACGGCCGTCGCCCAGCCGCTGCTGGTCGCGGCCGGTCTGGTGACCGCCCGCGCGCTGTTCCCGGACGAGGAAGCCGCCCGCAAGCTGACCGGCGCCGTCGCCGGCCACAGCGTCGGTGAGATCACCGCCGCCGCCCTCGCCGGGGTGTTCGGCGCCGCCGAGGCGCTGACCTTCGTCCGCGAGCGCGGCCTGGCCATGGCCGAGGCCGCCACCGTCACCGAGACCGGCATGACCGCCGTGCTCGGCGGCGACCCGGAGGTCGTGGCGGCGAAGCTGGCCGAGCACGGCCTGACCGCGGCCAACAACAACGGCGGCGGCCAGATCGTCGCGGCCGGCACGCTGGTCCAGTTGGAGGCCCTCAAGGCGGACCCGCCGGCCGGCGCCAAGCTGATCGCGCTCAAGGTGGCCGGTGCCTTCCACACCGAGCACATGAACCCCGGCGTCGAGCGGCTCGCCGCGCTGGCCCCGAGCCTGGCCGTGGCCGACCCGCAGGTCACCTACGTGTCCAACAAGGACGGCGGGGTCGTCGACTCCGGCGCCGAGGTGCTGGCCCGCCTGGTGTCGCAGGTCTCCAACCCGGTCCGCTGGGACCTCTGCACGGAGACCCTCGGCCGACTGGGCGCGACCGCCGTGATCGAGCTGTCCCCCGCGGGCACGCTCACCGGGCTGCTCAAGCGCAACCTCAAGGGCGTGGCCACGCTCGCCCTGAAGACCCCCGCCGACCTGGACAAGGCGCGTGCGCTCATCGCGGAGCACAGCGGCCAGGGGCAGCCGGACCAGCAGCACCAGGAGGACCTGGCATGACCAAGCCGCAGATCCGCCCCGCCACCGGCGCGCAGTACTCCCGGATCCACGGGGTCGGCGGCTACCGCCCGGTCCGGGTCATCCCCAACTCCGAGGTCCTGGAGTGGATCGACTCCTCGGACGAGTGGATCCGCACCCGCAGCGGGATCGCCGAGCGCCGCTGGGCGGGCCCGGAGGAGAGCGTCGCCGAGATGTCGCTGCAGGCCGCCGGCAAGGCCGTCGCGCAGGCCGGCATCTCCCCCGAGCAGATCGGCGGCGTGATCGTCGCGACCGTCTCGCACCTCAAGCAGACCCCCGCGATCGCCACCGAGATCGCCGAGCGGCTCGGCTGCGGCACCGCCCCGGCCTTCGACATCTCGGCCGCCTGCGCCGGCTTCGGCTACGGCCTGGGCCTGGCCGACGGCATGATCCGCGGCGGCAACGCCGAGTACGTGCTGGTGATCGGTGTCGAGCGGCTCAGCGACCTGACCGACAAGTCGGACCGCTCGACCGCCTTCATCTTCGGCGACGGCGCCGGTGCCGCGATCGTCGGCCCGTCCGACACGCCGGGCATCGGCAAGCTGATCTGGGGCTCGGACGGCTCGCAGTCCGACGTCATCAGCCAGACGCAGGCCTGGGACACCGCCTTCGCCAAGCCCGACGCCATCAACGGCCCGGGCGAGGAGCAGGACCACAAGTGGCCGGCCCTGCGGATGGACGGCCAGCCGGTGTTCCGCTGGGCGGTCTGGGAGATGGCCAAGGTGGCCCAGCAGGCGCTGGACGCCGCCGGGATCACCGCCGACCAGCTCGGTGCCTTCATCCCGCACCAGGCCAACATGCGGATCACCGACGCCATGATCAAGGCGCTCAAGCTGCCCGCGTCGGTGCCGGTCGCCCGCGACATCGCGGAGACCGGCAACACCTCCGCGGCCTCCATCCCGCTGGCGATGGAGCGCATGCTGGAGTGCGGCGAGGCCCACAGCGGCGACCTCGCGCTGATCATCGGGTTCGGGGCGGGTCTCGTCTACGCCGCGGCAGTCGTTACGCTCCCCTAGGCGCGTTTCGCCCCACCCATCCACAAGCCCGTGTTCGGCCGACGGTCGGACGCGTTCAACACCGAAGAGGAGCAGCCAGTATGGCTACGCAGAACGAGGTCCTGGAGGGTCTCGCCGAGATCGTCAACGAGATCGCCGGCATCCCGGCCGAGGACGTTGCGCTCGACAAGTCCTTCACCGACGACCTGGACGTCGACTCGCTGTCCATGGTCGAGGTCGTGGTGGCCGCCGAGGAGCGCTTCGACGTCAAGATCCCGGACGACGAGGTCAAGAACCTGAAGACCGTCGGCGACGCGGTGAACTACATCCTCACCAACGCCGCCTGAGCGATCGACTCGTACGAGTCGCCCAGTCCGTCCCGCGTGACGCACGCCCAGGACGGCTGACCCCGTCGGCCCGGCTCCGAGAGCCAGGCCGACCCGCCGGCCGGGACGCCCCACCGGGCGCCCGGCCGGGCCCTTCCTCGGCTCGCCGCCGACCCCGCACGAAACGTGAAAGAAGAGAGACCAGTGACCGCTGAGAACCGAACCGTGGTCGTCACGGGTATCGGCGCCTTCACGCCGCTGGGCGGCGACGCCGCCACCACCTGGGAGAACCTGATCGCCGGGCGCTCCGGAGTGGCGGCGCTGACCGAGGAGTGGGCCCAGGACCTGCCGGTCAAGATCGCCGCGCGCACCGCGGTCGAGCCGGGCGAGATCCTGCCCCGACCGCTGGCCCGGAAGCTGGACCGCTCCGCCCAGTTCGCGCTGATCGCCGCCCGCGAGGCCTGGGCCGACGCCGGCTTCGAGACCCCGGCCACCGACGAGTCCTCCAAGCTCGCCCCCGAGCGCCTGGGCGCCGTGATCGCCTCCGGCATCGGCGGCGTGACCACCCTGCTCGACCAGTACGACGTGCTGCGGGAGAAGGGCGCCCGCAAGGTCTCCCCGCACACCGTCCCGATGCTGATGCCCAACTCCCCGGCGGCCAACGTCGGCCTGGAGGTCGGCGCCCGCGCGGGTGTGCACACCCCCGTCTCCGCCTGCGCCTCCGGCGCCGAGGCGATCGGCTACGCGATCGAGATGATCCGCAGCGGCCGCGCCGACGTCGTGGTGGCCGGCGGCACCGAGGCGGCGATCCACCCGCTGCCGATCGCCGCGTTCGCCAACATGATGGCGATGTCCAAGAACAACGACGAGCCCGAGCGCGCCTCGCGCCCGTACGACAAGGCCCGGGACGGCTTCGTGCTGGGCGAGGGCGCCGGCGTGGTCGTGCTGGAGTCGCTGGAGCACGCCGAGGCCCGCAACGCCCGGATCTACTGCGAGGCCGTCGGCCAGGGCCTGTCCTCGGACGCCCACCACATCGCCCAGCCCGAGCCGACCGGCGCCGGGGTGGCCCGCGCGCTGGCCGACCTGTTCGACCGCAACGACCTGGACAAGGCCGAGATCGTGCACGTCAACGCGCACGCCACCTCGACCCCGCAGGGCGACACCGCCGAGCTCAAGGCGCTCCGCAAGGAGCTGGGCGACGACCTCGACCACATCCTGGTCTCCGCCACCAAGTCGATGACCGGCCACCTGCTGGGCGGCGCCGGCGGCATCGAGACCGTCGCCACCGTGCAGGCGCTGTACCACCGGATCGCCCCGCCGACCATCAACGTCGAGGAGCTGGACGACGAGGTGGACGCGAAGGTCGTGACCGAGGCGACCCCGCTGCCCGAGGGCCGGATCGCCGCGCTGAACAACTCGTTCGGCTTCGGCGGCCACAACGTGGTGCTGGCCTTCCGCACCCGCTGACACCCATGACGGAGGGGCCGGCGCCGTTACGGCACCGGCCCCTCCGTCGTGTCGTCCCGCGGGCTCAGACCACCTGGTGCAACCAGCGCACCGGCGCGCCCTCGCCCGCGTAGCGGAACGGCTCCAGCTCGTCGTCCCAGGGCTTGCCCAGCAGCCGGGAGATCTCGGCCTCCAGGTCGGCCCCCTCGCTGCGGGCCCGCAGCAGGACGGCCCGCAGCCGGTCCTCGGGGATCAGGATGTCGCCGTGGATGCCCGTGACGGCGTGGAAGATGCCGAGCGCGGGCGTGCTGCTGTACCGCTCCCCCTCCGCCGTGGCGCAGGGCTCGCTGGTCACCTCGTACCGCATCAGCTGCCAGCCGCGCAGCGCGGAGGCGAGCTTCGAGGCGGTGCCGGGCTCCCCCTGCCAGGAGAGCTCGGCGCGCCAGTGTCCGGGTGCGGCCGGCTGGCGGATCCAGTCCAGGCTCACCCGCACACCGAGCACCCCCGCGACGGCCCACTCGACGTGCGGGCACAGCGCGCGGGGCGCGGAGTGGATGTAGAGAACTCCACGTGTCGTCACCGGGACCTCCAGGCTGTGGACGAGGGTCGCCTTCCCCAGCTGCCTCGTGCCTGCAGTTGATCCACAGTTACCCACGTTAGCCGACATTAAGCTACTAAATTGAGCAAAACGGACAGGCTTTCGCTCAATGCTAGTCGAATCCTCAACGAGGTCTACCCCTCGGCCGGATCTCTCCCCCGAACGGCCCCATCGCCAGGCGGGACCACCGTACCGCGCGGCGCGGGGCGATGGATGACGCACTTTCGGATCCGGCCGGAATGCGGTAGTGCGGCCGGATCCCCTGCGCCGTGCACGCGAACCGCCCCGCACGCCCGGTCGGGGCGGCGGGGCGGGTTCGACTCCGGATCGAGGACCTGACGGAGGGTCAGCCGTCCAGGCGCACGACCATCTTGCCGGTGTTGACGCCGCGGAGCAGGTCGAGGAAGGCCTCGACGGCGTTCTCGAAGCCGTCCGCCACGGTCTCCTCCGAGCGCAGCTCGCCGGAGCGCAGCCAGCCGCTCATCTCGGCCACGAACTGCGGCTGCAGGGCGGCGTGGTCGGCGACCAGCATGCCCTCCAGGCGCAGCCGCTTGCCGATCGCCAGCGCCAGGTTGCGCGGGGCGGCGGGCGGGGTGGTGTCGTTGTACTGGGCGATCGCGCCGCAGAGCACCGCGCGGCCGTGCACGCCGAGGGCGCCGATCGCGGCCTCCAGGTGCTCCCCGCCGACGTTGTCGAAGTAGAGGTCGATACCCTCCGGGGCGGCCTTCGCGAGCTGCTCGGCGACCGGCCCGTCCTTGTAGTTGAAGGCCGCGTCGAAGCCGTACTCGTCCACCAGCTTGGCGACCTTCTCCGCCGAGCCGGCCGAGCCGACCACCAGCGAGGCGCCCTTGAGCCGGGCGATCTGGCCGACCAGCGAGCCGACGGCGCCGGCCGCGCCGGAGACGAAGACCTTGTCGCCCTCCTTGAGGCCGCCGACCGCGAGCAGTCCGGCGTAGGCGGTCAGGCCGGGCATGCCGAGCACGCCGAGGTAGGCGGAGAGCGGGGCGGCGGCCGGGTCGACCTTGACCGCGCGCTTCGCGTCCACGGTGGCGTACTCGCGCCAGCCGAGCCCGTGCAGCACGGCGTCGCCGGGGGCGAAGCCCTCGGCCTCGGAGGCGACCACGTAGCCGACCGCGCCGCCGTCCATCGCCTGGCCGAGCTGGAACGGGGGCACGTAGGACTTGACGTCGTTCATCCGGCCGCGCATGTACGGGTCGACCGAGAGGTGGGTGTTGCGGACCAGGATCTCGCCCGGGCCCGGGGTCCGGACCGGGGCCTCGACCAGGGCGAAGTCGGCGGGCACGGGCCAGCCCTGGGGGCGGGCGGCGAGGTGCCATTCACGGGCGGTGGCGGGGGTGGCCTGCTCTGCCATGGAGGTGCTCCTTGGGGGGGTTTGGCAGGTAAAAGGTTGAGCAACTGAAGTAACGATGGACGTGAAAGGTTCACGTTGTCAACTTTTCAGGTAGACTCTGAGGCATGGACACCCAGCAGACCGAGGTCGCCACGCCGCAGTCCGACGAGATCACCCGCGAGGTCGTCGACCTGATGGCCAACCTGGTCGCCCTGTTCCACCGCGAGTACGAGGAGGCCGCCGCCGCCCGCTCGCTCACCGGCGCCCAGGCCAAGGTGCTCGCGCTGCTGCGGCGCGGCCCGCTGCCGATGCGCCACATCGCCCAGACGCTCAGTTGCGAGCCCTCCAACATCACCGGCATCGTCGACCGGCTGGAGGCCCGCGGCTTCGTCACCCGGCAGGCCGACCAGCAGGACCGCCGGGTCAAGCTGGTCGCCGCCACCGAGACCGGCTCGGCCGCCTCCGAGGAGCTGCGCGAGTCGCTCAACTTCGCCCGCGAGCCGCTCGCCGCGCTCGGCCCGCAGGAGCGCACCGTCCTGCGGGACCTGCTCCGGCGGATGCTCACCGGCGCCTCCGGCCCCGGCGCGTGACCAGCATCACAGCCCCGCCGCCCGATTCGCCCGCCCCCAGGGGGTAACCGAACAGCCTTCCGGAACGTCTAACGTTCGAACATCGAACGCGAGAGACCTGAGGACGGGGGGCACGGGGATGAGCAGCAGCACGCGCCGGCGCCGCTACCTGCGGACCGCCATCGGCCTGGCCGCCGTTCTGGTGCTGTCGGTCGTGGGGGCGGGGGCCTGGTTCTACCACCGGCTGGACAACAACATCACCACCTTCGACGCGGGCGGCGTCGCCACCGAGCGCCCGCCGGCCCCCGTGCCGGCCAGCCCCGGCGCCCAGGTGCCGGTCAACATCCTGCTGCTCGGCTCGGACACCCGCGACGACGGGAACAACTCGCTGGGCGGCGGCGACGAGGGCGTCGGCAACTCGGACACCGCGATCCTGGTGCACGTCTACGCCGACCACAAGCACGCCGTCGGGGTCTCGATCCCCCGCGACACCCTGGTCACCATCCCGTCCTGCAAGCTGGCGGACGGCACCTGGACCAAGCCCCGCAACGACCAGATGTTCAACTCGGCGTTCAGCCTCGGCGAACTCGCCAAGGGCAACCCCGCCTGCACCCAGAACACCGTGGAGAAGCTCACCGGGCTGCGGGTCGACCACACCATCGTGGTCGACTTCAAGGGCGCCGCCGCGATGACCGACGCCATCGGCGGCGTGGACGCCTGCGTGCCCAACGACGTCAACGAGTACGGCATCCAGCTCAAGAAGGGGATGCAGAAGCTCTCCGGGAAGTCCGCGGTCGACTACCTGCGGGCCCGGCACGGCATCGGCGACAACTCCGACATAGGCCGGATGAAGCGCCAGCAGGCCTTCCTCTCCTCGATGATCAAGAAGGTCCAGTCCCAGGGCTTCTCGCTGCCCACGCTGCTGCCGCTGGCCGACGCCGCCACCAGGTCGCTCACCGTGGACGAGGGCCTCGGCACCGCGATGAAGCTGGTGGACTTCGCCCGCTCGATGGAGGACATCAAGCTCTCCGACGTCACCTTCGTCACCGCCCCCTGGCGCTTCGCCGGGGACCGGGTGCGGCTGGTCCAGCCGGACGCCGACGCGCTGTGGAAGCTGCTGCGCGAGGACCGCACCCTGGACGGGCAGAGCACCGGCGGCACCGGTGCGGCCACCGCCGCGGCCTCCGCTTCCGCCGCCGCCTCCGCCTCGCCGAGTGCGGGCTCCGGGACGAACGCGCCGCTCACCGCCGAACAGGCCGCCGCCCCGGTCACCGTGGTCAACGGCGTCGGCACCCCCGGCCTGGCCGGCTCCGGCGCCGAGACCCTCAAGGGACGCGGCTTCCAGAACGTCACCCTCGGCGCCAACAACCCCGGCAAGCAGCACACCGAGGTCTCCTACGACCCGACGCTCAAGGCCGCCGCCGACCAGGTCGTCGCGCTCTTCCCCGGCGCCGGCGCCGTCGAGGAGCCCGGCTCGGGCGCGATCACCGTCACCCTCGGCGCGGACTACCGGGCGGCCGGCACCCAGCTGAACTCGGTGACCGCACCCTCGCCCACGGCCACCGCGCCCAGCGGGATCCCGACCGGCATAGCGGAGAACACCCGCGGCGCCGACACCGACCCCTGCGCCGACCTGACCTTCGGGTCGTAGGACCCGCCTTACTCCGGGCCCTGGGCCCCAGCTACTCCGGGTCCGGCAGGCCGGTGACCACGGCCGTCAGGCGGGTGCCGGGGACGAAGGCACCCGCCGCGGCCAGGTCGGCCAGCGCGGCGAGCAGCTTGGCGACGTACCGGCGTTCCACCGGGACGCCGTGGCGGCGTTCGAACTCCGCGGCGAAGGCGGCGAGTTCGGCCGGGACCTTGCCGTAGCCGCCGCCGTGGTGGGCATGGTCGATCCGCCAGTTGGCGAACTCCCGCCCGAACCCGGCCCGGTGCAGCCGGGCGACCTCCGCCTCCAGGTAGCCCTCGCCGCCGCGCAGCACGGCCACCCCGAGCGCCCTTGCGCCCGGCGGCAGGCCCGCCGCGATCCCGGCCAGGGTGCCGCCGGTGCCCACCGGGCAGCAGACCACGTCACGCCCGTCCAGGTCCGGCAGTTCGGCCGGGATCGTGGCCGCGCCGATCGCGGCCAGGGCGTTGGAGCCGCCCTCCGGGAGCACCAGGCAGCGGCCCCAGCGGCGCTGGAACTCCGTACCGTCACCGGTGCCGGCCCGGCCGGTGACCTCGCGGTAGGCGGCCCGGGTGAGGAACTCCAGCCGCATCCCGGAGCGTTCGGCGGCCCGCAGCGACCAGTTGCGCGGCCGGTCGGCCAGCTCCTCGCCGCGCACCAGCCCGACGCTCTCCAGGCCGAGCGCGTCGGCGGCGGCCGCGACCGCCCGCAGGTGGGTCGAGTAGGCGCCGCCGAAGGTCAGCAGCCGGGTGTGCCCGTGCTCGACGGCGGCGGCCAGGTTCGGGGCCAGCTTGCGCCACTTGTTGCCGGGGACGGTCGGGTGCAGCAGGTCGTCCCGCTTGAGCCGCAGCTCCACCCCGGCCCGGGCGAACACCCCGTCGGTGCAGTCCACCAGCGGGGTCGGCAGCAGGGCGGGTTCGAGCATCCGGCCAGCTTACGGGCCCCCGTCCAGGCCGGCCGGCGGCGCCCAGGAGGGTCAGCCCGCCCCGCCGTCCGCGTACTTCGCGTTGACGGCCCGGCGCAGGGCGCGCGGGACCGGGCCGGCCGCGGGGGCCAGCTTGTCGATCCGGGCCCGGAACTCGCGCCGCCGGCGCCAGGTCAGGGCCGGGCTCAGCCGGGCCGCGTCGACCAGGGCGACCAGCGCCGCGTCCGCCGGGTCGACCCGGCTGAACGGGCCGCTCAGCGCCGACGTGACGCTCGCCGCCAGCGCCTTGCGCACCCGGGGCTCCGTCAGGGTCACCCGGGCGACCGGGAAGATCCCGAGCACCCGGTGCTCCTCGACCCGGATCCGCCCGGCGGCCGCGAGCCCGTCGCGGACCACCCGCGCCGACCTCCCCGGGCGCCCGATCCAGCTCCACCAGGTGCGCCGCCGCCCCTGGCGGATCTGCTCCAGCAGCGCGGCGGAGAGCGGATCGAGCCCGTCGGTCGGGCCGTCGACGGGGGCCGGGTGCCGGCCGTCGTCACGGAGCAGCCCGCGGCGGAGGAGCTCGGTGAGCGCCGCCGCCCGCAGGGCCAGGTCCAGGTCGGTGGTGCGGGTGAGCCGCCCGCGCTCGGGGTCGTAGGCGAGCAGGTAGAGCTTCTCGGGCAGATTGACGGGAAGGTCCATCTCGGTCTCCGAAGGATCTGGGACGATCTGCGGAGCACCCGGCCGCCGCGGTCAGTCCTCGGGCCTGTCTGACAATTCGCGCCCGGCGGGAATCGCCAGACACGCCCTAGGCGGGACCGCCGTCCTCCGGGCTCTCCTTGGGCGGTCGGCCGCGCCGGGGAAGCCGGGCCGCGCCGCTGGGCATCCGGCCGGCCTCACCGAGGGCGCGGCGGAGCACGAACTCGATCTGGGCGTTGGTGCTACGCAGTTCGTCCGCGGCCCACCGCGCCAGTGCGTCGTGAACCGAAGGATCCAGTCGCAGCAGGAGCTTCTTCCGTTCCGTCGCCAACGCCGCGCCCTTACTGGTAGAGGGAGCCCGTGTTCACGACGGGCTGGGTGCCCCGGTCGCCGCAGAGCACCACCAGGAGGTTGCTCACCATGGCGGCCTTGCGCTCCTCGTCCAACTCCACCACGTCCCGCTCGGCGAGCCGGTCCAAGGCCTCCTCGACCATACCGACGGCGCCCTCGACGATCAGCCGCCGGGCGGCCACCACGGCCCCGGCCTGCTGCCGCTGGAGCATCACCTGGGCGACCTCGGGCGCGTAGGCGAGCCGGGTGATCCGGGACTCGACGACCCGCACACCGGCCGAGGCGACCCGGGCGGCGATCTCCGCGGACAGCTTGCGGGCAATCTCGTCCGCGCCGTCGCGCAGCGACAACTGCCCCTCGTGGTGGGCGTCGTACGGGTAGCTGGTGGCGATGTGCCGGACGGCCGTCTCGGTCTGGATCGCGACGAAGTCGGTGTAGTCATCCACCTCGAACACCGCCATCGCGGAGTCCTCGACCTGCCAGACCACCACGGCGGCGATCTCGATCGGGTTGCCGTCCGCGTCGTTGACCTTGGCGGTCTCGGTCTCGTGGTTGCGGATCCGCAGCGAGATGTGCCGGCGGCTGGTGAACGGGTTCAGCCAGCTGATCCCCTCGGCGCGGACCGTCCCCCGGTAGGTGCCGAGCAGCTGGACCACCCGGGCCGAGCCGGGCGAGACCACCGTCAGCCCGCAGAGCAGGATCAGCGAGCCGAGCAGCAGCAGCGGCCCCAGGACCACCAGCGGAACGCCCAACCCCTTGTCACCACCGGCGAGTTGGACCCCGCCGGTGATCAGGCCGGCAAGCCCGGCGAGCCCGCCCAGCAGGGCGCCGCCGAGCACCGGCAGCCCCGGCGCGCCGGTGATCACCCGCTCGGTGACCTTCGGGGCCGGGAGGTCGAGGACGGGGCCGTCCTCGACGGAGACGTGCGGTGCGGTCATGGGACCGACTCCCCCCTTGTGCGCTGTGCGCCGCGCGGACGTCCGCTGCAGCTGTCAAAGTGATATCACTTTTTTCGCACAGCACGCCAGGGCCGGGACGGAAGCGGTGCGGAGGAAGGCAGGCGCGGGGTTCGGCGCGAACGTGTCAGGGAGCGCCGGGGCGATGCCCACGGCCGGGTGAATTCCGGCGCGCCACCGACCGGAAGAGGGGGGCCGCGCTCTAGACTCTCCGTCGTCACGGGCGGTGAAGGCGCCAGTTCAGGCGCCCCGCCGACGGACGGTAAATACGACACTCGTCACGCGTCGCAGAGGTGGGGCGGGTGGGACTCGAACCCACGACCAAGGGATTATGAGTCCCCTGCTCTAACCGGCTGAGCTACCGCCCCGGTTCGCCGCGCGCGCCGGTCGTCGGCCACGGCAGCAGCAGACGGCCCCGCGAGGCCGTCCCGGGCAGCATAGCCGGTCGATCACCCGTGGTGCGCGCCGGGGGCGCAGCTGGGTGCGGGAGGGCGCGGGCCGGTCCCGGCGGCGGGCTCCGGGTGGCGGTGGAGGGCCCGGACAGGGCAGCCTGGGCTGATGACGATGCGTGGGACGGGAGCGGCGGCCGGGGTGCTGGTGCTGGCCTTCGCGCTGGCGGGGTGCACCACCGCGGCGCGGCCCGGCACCGTCGCCCCGACGGTCACCTCGGCACCGCCGAGCGCCGCCGCGAACGCCCACGGCTGGAACAAGCAGCGCTTCAAGGGGGCGACCGGCAAGCACACCGGGGTCACCCGTACCGCCAAGCCCACGGTGCTCAACGGCCTGGTCGGCGCGGTGTTCACGCGCAACGCGGACGGCGACCACTTCTGCACCGCCAGCGTGGTCGACAGCGCCGGGCTCAACCTGATCGTCACCGCCGCCCACTGCGTCTGGGACCCGAAGATCGGCCAGCGCAGCGACCTGGTCTTCGTCCCCGGCTACCGCAACGGCGACACCCCGAGCGGGGTCTGGCCGCTGCTGGCGGTCAGCGTGGACGACGGCTGGAAGGACCACGCCGACCCGGACATGGACGTCGCCTTCGCCGTCGTCCAGGCGCAGAACGGGCAGCAGGTGCAGCAGGTGCTCGGCGCCAACAAACTGGGCGTCAACCGCGGGTACCAGCTCCCGGTGCGGGTGACCGGCTACCCGGGCAGCAGCGACGTCCCGATCACCTGTTCCAACACCACCGCCGAACAGAGCGCCACCCAGCTGCGGATCGACTGCCCCGACTACACCGGCGGCACCAGCGGCAGCCCCTGGGTCACCGACTTCGACCCGTCCACCAGGACCGGCACCGTGGTCGGCGTGATCGGCGGCTACCAGGAGGGCGGGAACAGCCCGGACACCTCGTACAGCAGCTACTTCGGCGACCGGGTCCAGGCGCTCTACGACCGGGCCACCGGCTGACCGGGCCGAACCCGCGCCGGACCCGGGCCGGACCCGGGCCGATTCGAACACCCGGCAGTGGCGCCGCCGGGCACGGACTGGTAGATCTTCCTCTCGAACGGCGGAACGCACGGCCCGGATGCCCGCCCCGAGGAACGAGACGGAGCCCCGATGGCCCCCCGCCCGGTGCCGCCCGCGCGCGCGGCCGGAGCGACCGCGCTGGCCGCCCTGCTGCTGACCGCCGGCACCGCGTGCGGCAGCGGGCCGGACAAGGCGCCGAACGCCGAGGTCGCCCAGCAGAGCGCGGCCCGCGACCGGATCGGCACGCTGTCTGTCCACAGCGCCCAGGGGCCCCGGTCCTGCACGGCGAGCGTGGTGCGCAGCCCCGCGCGCAACCTGCTGGTCACCGCCGCGCACTGCGTGCAGAACCAGCGGGTCGGCCTGCTGGACGGCCTGGTGTTCACCCCCGGCTACCGCAACGGGTACTCCCCGTACGGGAGTTGGCAGGTGCAGTCGATCACGGTCGATCCCCGCTGGGCCTCCGACGACGATCCGGACTACGACGTGGCCTTCGTCACCGTCCGCCCGGCCGACGGCCGGCAGGTCGAGGACGCGGTCGGCGGCAACCCGCTCGGCACCGGCCGGGGCGTCGGACTGGCGGTCTCGGTGACCGGCTACCCGAACGAGAGCGACGAACCGATCACCTGCGCGGTCCGGACCAGCTCGCAGAGCGCCACCCAGGAGCGCTTCGACTGCGGCGGCTACACCGACGGCACCAGCGGCAGCCCGTGGGTGACCGGCGACGGCGCGGTGGTCGGCGTGATCGGCGGCCTCGAGGAGGGCGGGGACACCCCGGGCACCTCGTACAGCGTGGCCTTCGACCAGCGGGTCGCCGACCTCTACCGGAGGGCGACCACCTGACCCCCGCCGTGCCCACCCCGCCCGCGCCCTCGGCGCCGGGGCAGGCCAGGGCGGGCCGGGGACCGGGGCGGCCGGGTGACGCACGCGACACCGGGCCGGACAACACGAAGGCCCCCCGGTCGTCCGAGGGGCCTTCGCTCTGAGCAGTCACCGGGCAAACCCGGCGCAGCTCCCCCAATTGGACTCGAACCAATAACCTGCCGATTAACAGTCGGCTGCTCTGCCAATTGAGCTATGGGGGATCGCTGTGCTGAACTTCCTTACCTGCCACGGGAGTCGGGCTCCTAGGAGCACTCGTCCCGAGCTCCCCCAATTGGACTCGAACCAATAACCTGCCGATTAACAGTCGGCTGCTCTGCCAATTGAGCTATGGGGGATCGGCTTCCGCTTCGGCTCCCGTGACCCGGGCTCCTCGGCGCTCGCTGCGGGACATACATTAGCGCACTCGGGGGGGTGGTCCGCCAATCGTTTCCCCGGCCGCCCCGGACCACCGGCCCGGCGTGCCCCGCGCGCGCCGCCGACGGCTCCCGGGGATGCTGGGGGCGCGGACGGTTCGCCGTCCCGGGCAACGGGTAGGGCAATGCGGCAGAAGGCCGCCAGGAGAGGGTGGGTCCGATCATGTGGAAGCTGTCGTTGGCCGCGGGTTTCGCGGCCGGCTACGTCCTCGGCTCGCGGGCCGGGCGCCGGCGCTACGAACAGATCACCGAGGTCACCCGGCGGATCGCGCGGAACCCCACCGTGCAGGGGGCCGCCGACCGGGCGCGCCAGCAGGCCGGCGCGGTGGCCGGGAAGGCGGCCGGGGCCGTCGCGGACCGGGTCGGGGACAAGCTGCCGAACGCCGTCACCGACCGGGTGCCGTACTTCACCCGCTCCCGGGCGGAGGACGACGGCTGGGGCACCGTCCGCCCGTGACCGGGCGGTAGCCCGCGCTCCCGACGGGGCGGTGATCCCACGGCAAAGGCGATCCCAACGCCCGGTCCCGAACCGGCAACGGCTCACCCGGCCCGGACGCGTACCGGGCCGGGCTGAGGCATGATCTCGACATGGCCATCGTCGCGGGGATAGACAGCTCGACCAGCCGCACCCGGATCGTCGCGTGCGACGCCGACACCGGCACCGTCCTGCGCTCCGGCAAGGCGCCCCACCCCGTCCCCGAGGACCAGGACCTGCGCCCCGGCGAGGCCGACCCGCAGGTCTGGCTGCACTCCCTCGGCGACGCCGCGGCCGGCGGCCTGCTGGAGGGCGTCCGGGCGATCGGCGTCAGCGCCCAGCAGCACGGCATGATCGGCCTGGACGCGGGCGGGGTGCAGGTGCGGCCCGCGATCCTGTGGAACGACCCGCGCTCCAGCGGCGCCGCCGCCAAGCTGCTGGACGCCCTCGGCGGCCCGGCCGCGTGGACCGCCGCGATCGGCGCCGTCCCCGGCCCCACGTACACCATCGCCAAGCTGCGCTGGCTGGCCGAGTTCGAACCGGCCAACGCCCGCCGGGTCGCCGAGGTGCTGCTGCCGCACGACTGGCTGGTCTGGCAGCTGCTCGGCCACCCCAAGCGCCGCACCACCGACCGCGGCGACGCCTCCGGCACCGGCTACTGGTCGCCGATCACCGGCGAGTACCGGCAGGACCTGGTCGAGCTGGCGCTCGGCCACGAACTCCGGCTGCCCGAGGTGCTCGGCCCCGCCGAACCCGCCGGGCACACCCCCGAGGGCCTGCTGATCTCGGCCGGCACCGGCGACAACATGGCCGCCGCCCTGGGCCTCGGCCTCGGCCCGGGCGACGCGGTGGTCTCGCTCGGCAGCGCCGGAACGATCTTCGCGGTGCACGAGGAGGCCGTGGTGGACGCCACCGGCCTGGTCTCCTCCTTCGCCGACGCGAGCGGCCGCCACCTGCCGATGGTCGCCACCCTCAACGCCGCCCAGGTGCTGCGCTCCACCGCCGCCATGCTCGGCCGGGACCTGGAGGGGCTGAGCGACCTCGCCCTGCACTCCTCCCCCGGCGCCTACGGGCTGGTGCTGCTGCCCTACCTGGACGGCGAGCGCACCCCCGCGCTGCCGCACGCCGCCGGCACCCTGACCGGCCTGCGGGCCGAGGCGATGACCCCCCAGCACCTGGCCCGGGCCGCCGTCGAGGGCATGCTGTGCAACACCGCCGACGCCCTGGACGTGCTGCGCGCCCAGGGGGTCGGGATCAAGCGGGTGTTCCTGCTCGGCGCGGCCGGCCGGCTGCCCGCGGTCCGGCACATCGCCCCGATGCTGTTCGGCGTCCCGGTCGTGGTGCCCCCGCCGGGCGCGCACGCCGCCCGCGGCGCCGCCCGGCAGGCCGCCTGGGCGCTGGCCGGCACCCCCGAGCCGCCGGAGTGGGCGCTGCCGGACGCCGAGACGGTCGAGCCCGAGGGCGAACAGGACCTGGCGATCGGGTCGGCGGTGCGCCGGCAGTACCGCGCCGCCCGGGACCAGATCCACCCGGAGGCCGCCGCCGGCCCGTCCGCCTGAACGCTGCCGCCGGGGGTGATCCCGATCGGCCGGAGTCCGCAGTGCCGGAGTCCGCAGTGAAGATGCGTCACCCGCCACCCGGTGGGAGCGTGGGTCGGGACACGGCCACCGAGGCGAAGGGCGACAGGCACCCATGGCCCTGCACAAGGGGACCGGCGACGACCGCCGGCTGAGCGTCAGTCCGTTCCTCGGCATCACCGACCCGCTGGGCGCGATGGAAGTCGCCCCGCCGGTGCACCGGCTCGGCGAGGGGGCGGTCGCGGCCGACACCGCGTACCAGCTGGTCCACGACGAGCTGATGCTGGACGGCAGCGCCAAGCTCAACCTGGCGACCTTCGTCACCACCTCGATGGAGGTGCAGGCCACCCGGCTGATGACCGAGTGCCTGGACAAGAACATGATCGACAAGGACGAGTACCCGCAGACCGCCGAACTGGAGCGGCGCTGCGTGGCCATCCTCGCCGACCTCTGGCACGCCCCCGACCCGGACGCCGCGGTCGGCTGCTCCACCACCGGCTCCAGCGAGGCCTGCATGCTGGCCGGCATGGCGCTCAAGCGCCGCTGGATGCGCCGCAACCCCGAGCGCTACGCGGCCGGGGCCCGGCCCAACCTCGTGATGGGCGTCAACGTCCAGGTGTGCTGGGAGAAGTTCTGCAACTTCTGGGAGATCGAGGCCCGCACCGCGCCGATGGAGGGCGAGCGCTTCCACCTCGGCCCCGAGCAGGCCGTCGCGCTGTGCGACGAGAACACCATCGGCGTGGTCGGTGTCCTCGGCTCGACCTTCGACGGCTCGTACGAGCCGATCGCGGAGATCTGCGCGGCGCTGGACGAGCTCCAGGAGCGCACCGGCCTGGACGTCCCGGTGCACGTGGACGGCGCCTCCGGCGGCATGGTGGCGCCCTTCCTCGACCCGGAGCTGGTCTGGGACTTCCGGCTCCCCCGGGTGCAGTCGATCAACACCTCCGGCCACAAGTACGGCCTGGTCTACCCCGGCGTCGGCTGGGCGCTGTGGCGGGACCAGGAGGCCCTGCCCGAGGAGCTGGTCTTCCGGGTCAACTACCTGGGCGGCGAGATGCCGACCTTCGCGCTCAACTTCTCCCGGCCCGGCGCGCAGGTCGTGGCGCAGTACTACGTCTTCCTGCGGCTCGGCCGGGCCGGTTTCCGGGCGGTCCAGGGCGCCTGCCGGGAGGTCGCCGGCTACCTGGCCGGGGAGATCGGGAAGCTCGACTGCTTCCGGCTGCTGACCCGCGGCGACCAGGTCCCGGTGTTCGCCTTCACCACCACCGAGGACGTCTCCTTCGACGTCTTCGACGTCTCACGGCGGCTGCGCGAGCGCGGCTGGCAGGTCCCCGCGTACACCTTCCCGGCGAACCGGCAGGACCTGTCGGTGCTCCGGGTGGTCTGTCGCAACGGCCTCTCCCGGGACCTCGCCGACCTGCTGCTGGCCGACCTCAACCGGCTGCTGCCGGAGCTGCGCCGCCAGCCCGTCCCGCTGCAGGAACTGGGCGTGCCGGTCCGCGAGGGCTTCCACCACTGAAGGCCGGGCTCGGCGCCCCGGGAAACGCCGCGGTGGGAGGGCACAGGGAAGCGCCCTCCCACCGGGTGGTCCCGGTCGGTCGGGGGAGCCTCCCCCCGTGAGGCTGCCACGACCGGTGGGGGATCCGGGACTCCGTATCGGGCCGACCACGACCGACCGGCCGGGGCCCGAACGAAACGGCCGGGCGGTCGAACGCACCGGCAGGGAGAACTCTGCACGACGAACACATGACTGTTCGAGGGTTCCCGGGGGTTGTGAGACACTTCCGTCCGTCTCAACGCCATGACCTGGAGTTTGGGACACCGGGCCGCTGAGGTTGGAGAACGAGGAGACGCCGAACGGCCGGACCGGGCGCGCACCTCCCGCCCCGTCCCACCGTCGTCACGTCCCGCGACTCATGGAGGACCGCGTTGGCTTCCGCCTGGAAGGACCTGCCCGAGGAGCTGTCCGAGCCCGCTCGCCTACTGGCCGAGGAGCTCCGGAAGCTCAAGGACACCGCCGGACTGTCACTGTCCGAGCTCGCCACCCGGACCCACTACAGCCGGGCCTCCTGGGAGCGCTGGCTGAACGGCAAGCGGGTGGTCACCGAGCAGGCGCTGGAGGCGCTGATCGGGGCGGTCGACTGCGACGCGGTGGTGCTGCGCCGGCTCCGGCAGCGGGCGGCCGAACCCGTGGCCCAGGAGACCGTGGCCCAGGAGCCCGCTGACCGGGCCTGGGAGCCTACGGACCGGAGTGCGGAGCCGACGCCGATCGCCGGACCCACCGACGACCCGGCCGACGACCCGGCCGCCGGACCGGCCGAGGAAGCCGCCGACGGGCCCGCTGCCGAACCCGCCGTCGCCTGGTGGCGCCGTCCGGCGGCCCTGGTCGCCGGTGCGGCCGTGCTGGCGCTGCTGCTGGTGCTGGCCGGGCTGCACCTCAGCCGGCGCGACGACCAGGCCTCGGCCGCCGACGGGCCGGCCCCGAGCAGCTCGGCCACCGGCAGGCCCGCCCCGACCACCGCGGGCGCCCCCGACTGCCGGGCCCTCGGCTGCGCCCACAAGGACCCCAAGACCACCGGCTGCGGCAAGGACGCCCGCACCCTGCAGACCACGGTCATCGGCAAGGTCGTCGTCTACCTCCGCTACAGCCAGACCTGCCAGGCCGCCTGGGCGGCGATCACCGAGGGCGAGCCCAAGGACTACGCGGTGATCACCGACAGCACCGGAGACAGCGAGACCGCGATGATCCACTGGGGCTACGACAACTACTCGCAGATGCTGAACGCGGCCAACCCCTCGGTCGGCTTCCAGGTCTGCGGTTTCCAGCCCGCCGGGCACGACTGCACCGGGACCGTCACCGACCTGGCCACGGTGGTGGCCTCCACCCCGATCCCGATCGGCCCCGCCTCGCCGCCTCCGGGCGCCAAATCCGCGGCGGCCACGCCGAGCGACCCGGCCTCCGCTTCGGCTTCGGCACCGGCTCCGGCGCCGGCATCGGCATCGGCATCGGCATCGGCCGAACCGGCGCAGGGCGCGACCCAGGCACCGCCGGCCGAGCAGGTCTCGCCGAGCCCGTCCGCCGCCCCGCCCGGTCAGTCGAGGTAGCCGCGCAGCTGCTCGGCGTAGGCGTGGTCGCGGAGCTTGACCAGCGTCTTGGACTCGATCTGCCGGATCCGCTCCCGCGTCACGCCGAACACCGCGCCGATCTCCTCCAGCGTGCGCGGGCGGCCGTCGTCCAGGCCGTAGCGGAGCTGGACGACCTGGCGCTCCCGTTCGCCCAGGGTCGCCAGCACGGCGTCCAGGTGCTGGCGCAGCAGCAGGAAGGTCGCCGACTCGGCGGGTGAGGCGGCGTCGGCGTCCTCGATCAGGTCGCCGAGCGCGACGTCGTCCTCCTCCCCTACCGGGGTGTGCAGCGAGATCGGCTCCTGGGCCAGCCGGAGCAGCTCGCGGACCCGCGCCTCGGTGAGCTCCAGGGCGGTACCGATGTCGGCCGGGCTCGGCTCCACTCCGCGCTCCTGCAGCAGCGCGCGCTGCACCCGGACCACCCGGTTGATCAGCTCCACCACGTGCACCGGCACCCTGATCGTCCGGGCCTGGTCGGCCAGCGCCCGGCTCATCGCCTGCCGGATCCACCAGGTCGCGTATGTCGAGAACTTGTAGCCGCGGGCGTAGTCGAACTTCTCCACCGCCCGGATCAGGCCCAGATTGCCCTCCTGGACCAGGTCCAGCAGGGTCAGCCCGCGGCCGACGTAGCGCTTGGCGACGGACACCACCAGGCGCAGGTTGGCCTCGATCAGGCGGCGCTTGGCGATCCGGCCGAGGACCACCAGGGAGTCCAGCTCGCCGGCCAGCGGGTCGGGCGGCGGCGGGTCCCCGTTGAGCCGCTCCTCGGCGAACAGTCCGGCCTCGATCCGACGGGCCAGTTCGACCTCCTCGGCGGCGGTGAGGAGCCGGATCCGGCCGATCTCGCGCAGGTACTGGCGCAGCAGGTCGCCGACCGGGCCGCCGCCCTCGGAGCGCTCGGCCGGGCCCTCGTCGTCGAGGTCCGGCTCGGCCTCGGCGTCGGTGTCAGCCTCGGCCTCGGCGTCGACCTCCGGCTCCGGCTCCGGGCTGTCGGGGTGGCCCTCCGGCAGCTCCTGGGCGGGGACCCGCTGGTCCGGGGGCGCGGCCCCGGCCCGGCCGTGGTCCGTCTCAAGCTCCCCGGTCGGCGGCCCGGTGGGCTCGGCCCGTCCGGTCGGCTCGGCCCGTCCGGTCGGCTCGGCCCGTCCGGTCGGCTCGGCCCGTCCGATGGGATCGGCCCGGCCGGTCGGCTCGGCTCGTCTGGTGGCGGTGGTCGCTGCGGCATGGCCTGGGTCCACGGGCATCCCTCGGGGCGGGCGCGACTCTGGCGGACCCGCGCTGTACGGAGGTGGGACGCCCTCCAGTGTGGGGTACGCCACGCTCCGTGGCCGAGACTCGTGCGCCGACTTTCTGCACGGGACTTCCCGCGCGCCTCCGCAGCAGGAACCGCTACAGCGCCGCGGCGCCCCGGCTCTTGAGCTGGTCCCCGTACTGCTGGAGCTGCCACAGCTCGGTCTGCACCGCGTGCAGCTGCTCGGCATCCGCCCGGTGGCCCAGCCGCTGGAGGTAGCCGCGGACCTCGGCGATCCGCCGCTCGACGGCCAGCAGGCGCAGCTTGACCAGGAACTCCCCCGCGTAGATCGCGTCCGCCTTGCGCAGCGAGCGCACCGGTTCGACGGTCAGCTCGGTCACCAGCGAGCGCACCTGGTCGTCCGGGGAGGCCTCGCGCACCGCGCCGGTGAAGTCGGGCGCGGCCGCCCCGTACGCGGTGCCGCCGGCCTTGGCGATGGCCTGCCGGACGGCGGTGTACGGCGGGGTCGGGAACTCGTCGTCGCCGTACTGGTCGAAGGCCGGGCTGACCAGGTCCGGGTGCTGGAGCGCCAGCTTGAGCAGCTCCCGCTCGACGAACTGGGCCGGGTCCCGCGGGTTGAGCCGGAACGCGGGCGGTCGCGGCGCCGCGACCGGCTGCTCGGTGCGCCGCTGCTGGCCGCTGGCGCGCGGGTTCTGCTGCTTCTCCCGCTCCCAGCGGGCCAGTTGGGAGATCCGGCGGACCACGAACTGCTCGTCGCCCGGGTTCACCCCGAGCATGCCGGCCAGCCGGATCGCGTAGCCGTGCCGGATCGACGGGTCCTTGATCTTCGCGACGATCAGGGCCGCCTCCTCCATCGCCGCGGCCTGCCCCTCGGGGGTCTCGACCCGGTGCTTGGCGACCGCCGTGTTCAGCGCGAACTCGAACAGCGGGACGGGGTGGTCGATCAGCTGCCGGACCGCCTCGTCGCCCTGGGCCAGTCGCAGCTCGCAGGGGTCCATGCCGCCCGGGGTGACCGCGATGGAGGTCTTGGCGGCGAACTTCTGGTCGTCCTCGAAGGCGCGCAGCGCGGCCTTCTGGCCGGCCGCGTCGCCGTCGAAGGTGAAGACCGTCTCGCCGCGGTACTGGGAGGTGTCCATCAGCAGCCGGCGGATGATCTTGATGTGGTCCTCGGCGAACGCCGTGCCGCAGGTCGCCACCGCCGAGGTGACCCCGGCCAGGTGGCAGGCCATCACGTCGGTGTAGCCCTCGACCACCACCGCGCGGCCCGACTTGGCGATCTCCTTCTTCGCCAGGTCGATGCCGTACAGCACGTGGGACTTCTTGTAGATCGGCGTCTCGGGGGTGTTCAGGTACTTGGGACCGTTGTCGTCCTCGCGCAGCCGACGGGCGCCGAACCCGACCACCTCGCCCGCGATGTCCCGGATCGGCCACACCAGCCGGCCCCGGAAGCGGTCGATCAGACCGCCGCGCTGCCCCTGCGAGGCCAGGCCGCCCTGGAGGATCTCCTTGTCGCTGAACCCCTTGCCGCGCAGATAGCGGACCAGGTGCTCCCACCCGGCCGGGGCGTAGCCCACCCCGAAGGTCTTCGCGGCCTCCTCGTCGAAGCCGCGCTCGGCCAGGAAGCGGCGGCCGATCTCCGCCTCCGCCGAGGCCAGCTGCTCCTGGTACCAGGCGGCGGCCACCTTGTGCGCCTCGACCAGCCGGGTGCGCTCGCCCTGCTGGTGGCGGGGGCTGTAGCCGCCCTCCTCGTAGCGCAGCGTGATGCCGGCCTGGGCGGCCATCCGCTCGACGGCCTCGGCGAAGGTGAAGTGCTCGATCTTCATCAGGAAGGCGATGGTGTCGCCGTTCTCCTGGCAGCCGAAGCAGTGGAAGACGCCCTTGGCGGGGTTCACGTAGAAGGAGGCGGACTTCTCGTCGTGGAAGGGGCAGACGCCCTTGTACTCGCCACCGCCACCGTTGGTCAGCTGTACGTAGTCGCCCACCACGGCGTCGATCGGCAGTGCGCTGCGCACCGCCTGTACGTCTTCGTCCCTGATCCGCCCGGCCACCCCGGAAGTCTACTGGGGCGGCCGGGGTTTCGAACCGGGGTTGCGGCCCGGGTTCCGGCCGGGCCGCGCCGGGTGCGCGTGCGGTGGGCGTCAGGTCCAGGAGGCGCCGACCAGCCTGCCGTGCAGGGCCAGGGCCGAGGCGTCCGTGAGGGTGGCGATCTGGTCGATCACGGTGCGCAGGGCGGCGCCGTCGTCCTCCGCCTCGTGGTACATCGCGGTGAAGACCGGGTCCAGCCCCTCGGGGGCGCGCTGGTTCAGTACGTACGCCAGCTCGGCGATCACGATCCGCTGGCGGGCCCGCAGCTGGGCCTGCTCGTCGCGCATCATCACGTAGAGGACGGCGACGGCCTTGAGCACCGCGACCTCCAGCCGGACCTCCCGCGGCACCACCAGCTCGGCGGCGTAGCGGGTCAGCCGGCCGGGGCCGTAGCGGGCGCGGGTGGCCTGCTCGGCGGCCAGGCAGAAGCGGCCGATCAGCTGGCTGGTGAGGTCCTTGAGCCCGGCCCGGGCGCGGGCGGTGCCGTCGTAGCCCTGCGGCCAGAAGTCCTGGGCCAGCAGCCGGTCCAGGGCGGCGGAGAGTTCCTCCGGCTCGGCGTCCGGGGCGTAGCGCTCGGCGACCTTGAACAGGTCGGCGCGCTCGCCGGGGGCGCGCAGCGCGGCCGGGTCGATGTGGCCGGCCTGGAGGCCGTCCTCGACGTCGTGGGTGGAGTAGGCGACGTCGTCGGACCAGTCCATGACGGTGGCCTCGAAGCACTTGCGCCCGGCCGGGGAGCCGGCCCGCAGCCAGCGGAAGACCGGCAGGTCGTCGGCGTAGACGCCGTACTTGGGCGAGGCCGGGTCGGTCGGGTGGCCGCCCTTGGTCCACGGGTACTTGGTGGCGGCGTCCAGGGCGGCCCGGCTCAGGTTGAGGCCCACGCTGCGGCCGGGCCAGGGGGCGAGCCGGGAGGCCGGCTGGTCCTCCGGCGGCGCGAAGCGCTTGGGTTCGAGCCGGGTCAGGATGCGCAGCGACTGGGCGTTGCCCTCGAAGCCGCCGCAGGCCTCGGCGGCCTGGTCGAGGGCCTCCTCGCCGGTGTGGCCGAAGGGCGGGTGGCCGATGTCGTGGGCCAGGCAGCCGGTCTCCACCAGGTCCGGGTCGCAGCCGAGGGCCGCGCCCAGTTCCCGGCCGACCTGGGCGCATTCGAGCGAGTGGGTGAGCCGGGTGCGCGGGAAGTCTCGGCGCATCGGGGCGACCACCTGGGTGGTACCGGCCAGCCGGCGCAGTGCGGCCGAGTGCAGCACCCGGGCGCGGTCGCGCTGGAAGGCGGTGCGGCCGGGTCGCTTGTCCGGTTCGGGGACCCAGCGGGCCTCGGCGGCGTGGTCGTACGGGAGCGGGGCGGCGAGGCGGTGCGTGGTGTCATCCATATGCCACTCACGGTACGCCGCGCCCCCGACACGCGGGGTGTGCCGCGCGCGAAGGGGTGCGGACCGGCGCGTGAACCGGGGGAGGCGCGCCGGTGTCCGCCCCGGCGGATCGGCCGGGCCCGAACGGTCCGGTCACGGGGCCCGACCGCGGCGACCGGCGCGGGCGGACTCAGCCCCGGCTGCCCTCAGCCCCGGACGGCCCTGAGCAGCGCGGCGGCCACCCCCTCCTCCCCCTTGGCGTTGGGGTGGACCGGGGTGAGGCCGTGGGCCGGGAACGGCGGCTCGATCCAGCGGGCGTCCTCCCCCGCGCACATGTCGTGCCCGGCCGAGGGCCCGGCGGTGTCCACGAACACCGCCCCGGCGGCCTCCGCACGCTGCTTGAGCATGCCGTTGAGCTGCTGCTCCTTCTCGGTGAGGAAGCCGAGGTCGGCCGCCGCGACGGTGGTGCCCAGGGTCGCCCGGCAGCCCGCCGGGTCGGCCGGGAGCAGGGTCGGGTAGCCGACCACGTACACCCGGGCCCGCGGGGAGCGGCGCCCGATCTCCCGGAGGATCTCGCCGAGCTTCTCGCCCGCCGCGTCGACCCGGGCCCGCACCTCGTCGGTGCCGCCGGAGGCGTAGTGCTCCCGGCAGGGCGCGGCCGCGCGGTCCTCGCCGACCAGGTCCTTGACCGCGTCCGCCAGGGTGGCCTTGGCGCACTCGGTGACGACCTCCATGAAACCGGCGTCGTTGCCGCCGATGCCCACGGTGACCAGCCGGGTGTCCGGGGTCAGCGCGTCCAGCTGGGCCGGGTTGGGGCCGTCGGCGGTCCGCTGCGGGCTCCTGAGGTCCCCGGTGCGGGCGCCGCTGCAGCTGACGTCCCGGAACTGCCCGGGCGTCACCCCGAGCGCCTTCGCCAGCAGGGAGGGGTAGTTGGCCCCGGAGCGGGCGCAGCCGGCCGGGTCGCCGGTCTGCGGGGCGATCCGGGGCCCGGCGGTGTACGAGTCGCCGAGCGCCACGTACGGGGCGGTGGGCGGCGGGGTGGGGGTCGGGGTCGGCGTCGGGGTCTGGGTCGCCCCGGCCGGGGCGCGGCCGGGCAGGGCGCCCGCGAAGCCCCGGTCGGAGCCGTCCGCGCCGTCCGACCCGCCGCTGCACCCGGCCAGGGCGGCCAGCAGCAGGGCGGCCGAGAGGGCCGTCGCGACGGTCGTCGGGCGGGTGGTCCTGGGCATGGCGTCCCCCCTGGGGGTGCGGGTCACGGGCGGTTCCGTATGCGGCGGCCGGTCCCCCCGGGCACCGCACCGCTCAACGTACGGGCGGCGCCGATGACTCCCGCCACGGCGGGTCCGCCGCGCCGGACCCGCCGCGCCGGACCCGCTGCGCCGGACCCGCAGCGCCGTGGGCGTTACGCCGGTCCCGCTACTCCGCGCCGCGCTCGTGCTCGGCGAGGAACTGCTCGAAGCGCCGCCCCAGCTCGTCCGCGGACGGCAGGTCGACCGGCTCGGCCAGCAGGCTCTCCCGGCCCTCGGCGCCCGCGACCGCGTCGTACTGACCCTCCATGCCCCGGATGGCGGAGCGCAACTCGCCGTCGCCCTGGGCCAGCTGCTCCTCGATGTCGGCGTAGACCTCGCCCGTCCGCTCGCGCAGCCGGGTGCCGGGCAGCACCAGACCGGTGGCGGACTGCACCGCCTCCAGGATCAGCACGGCGGCCGCCGGGTAGGCCGAACGGGCCACGTAGTGCGGGACGTGCACGGCGAAGCCCAGCACGTCGTGCCCGGCCTCGGCCAGGCGGTACTCCAGCAGGGCCTGGGCGCTGCCCGGGACCTGCGCCTGCTCGAACCACTGCGGGTACCCCGGCGCGAGGTCGAGCCGGTTGCCGTGCGGCGTCAGGCCGACCGGGCGGGTGTGCGGCACGCCCATCGGGATGCCGTGGAAGTCCAGGCTGAGCCGGACCTCGAAGCGCTCGACCAGCTCCCGGACGGCGCGCGCGAAGCGCTCCCACTCGACGTCCGGCTCGGGGCCGGTGAGCAGCAGGAACGGGGCGCCGGCGGCGTCGCGGACCAGCTGGAGCAGGATCTCCGGCGGGTCGTAGGAGGACCAGTGGTCGTGGTCGAAGACCATCGCGGGGCGGCGGGCCCGGTAGTCGACCAGGCGGTCGTGGTCGAAGCGGGCGACCACCTGGGGGGAGCCCGTCTCCAGCAGGTGGGCCACCACCTGGGCGCCCGCCTCGCCGGCGTCCATGAACCCCTCGAAGTGCTGGAGCAGCACCAGGCCGGCGCCGGTGTCGCGCAGCTCCGCGTTGGCCTCGGCCACGGCGGCCACGCCCCGCTCATCCAGCTCGTACAGCGCCTGGAAGTCTCGCACCGCGCACCCTTCCCCGTTCTCTGCTCGTCCTGCTCCGACCGGCTCTCGTCCTTTCCAGCGTGCCGGGGCGCGCGGGAATTCCCGTTCCGACCGACCGCTCTCGCGGACGGCCCGCCCCGCGACCCGCCCGGCAACACGCTCGGGGCCGTCGCCGAGCGCTCCGGACCATGATCGCATCCGGGGGGAAAGCCCCTGTTCACGGGTGTTCAACAGCCCCGTCCGGGGCGCGCGGTGGCGGCCCGCGCCGACATTCGGGTGCCGCGAAGTGACGCACCGCGTTCTGGCGGGTATCGTCCTCTCGCTGCCTCGCATCGTCGCGTCGTCGTCACGTCGTCCGTAACGCCGTCGATCACGACCCGGATCGCTGCTCGGGCAGACACCCACGACGCATCTTGCCTTCACCTGGCCGCCTGCTTCCCTTCGCGCACTCGTTCCCTCTTCGGCCATTTCGCGGACGCACACTGTCCCCTCGCTCTTCCCGCCGGACCGGTCCGAGGATCCGTGTCCGTTCCGGCACCCTCGCCGCCCGTTCCGGGCCGCCGCTCCGCCCCATCCCACCGGAATCCTCCGGCGCACACGGGTACCCGGAGCCGGAAACCGGGCCGGGGCGACCCCCCGTCCACCGCAGTCAGTGCCGCACCCCGGCGCCGGTTGCGCCCTACGACCGATGAAGGACCAAGGTTCCGTGCCAGCACCTGTCTTCCTCACCGGCCGCACCGTTCGGTTGGAGCCCCTCGCCGCCCACCACGCCGAGGCCATCGCCGCGGCCGGCGCCGAGGACCGTACGACCTACGCCTTCACCCCCGTCCCGCACGGCCTGGAAGCGGCCCGCGACTACATCGCGCGCGCCCTCGCCGACCAGGCCGCGGGCCGCTCGCTGCCGTTCGCGACGGTGAACGTCGCCGACGGCCGGGTGGTCGGCTCCACCCGGTTCCTCGAACTCGACTACTGGCAGGGGCCCATGGTGTGGCCGCCGGTGCCCGGCGTGCCGTTCGGCGATCCGGCCACGGCCGTCCCGGACGCCGCCGAGATCGGCAACACCTGGCTCTCCCCGCGCGCCCAGGGCACCGGCATCAACACCGAGGCCAAGCTGCTCATGCTCCGGTACGCCTTCGAGACCTGGGGCGTGCAGCGGATCTCGCTGCGCGCGGACGCCCGCAACCTGCGCTCCCGGGCCGCCATCGAGCGGCTCGGCGCGACCTCCGAGGGCGTCCGCCGGGCGCACTCGCGCGGGCTGGACGGGGTGGTGCGCTCGACCGCGTTCTACTCGATCCTGGACACCGAGTGGCCGGCCGTGCGGGACATCATCGAGCTGCGGATCGCCGCCGCCACCTCGCCGAGCGCCCCGGATCCGGCGATCAACCAGGAGTGTCTTAGACAGGGCGGCAGCGGCGCCGGGCAGCTGATGATCACGGCCTGAAGGGGAGCCGTTCGCCGGTAGCGGCGGTCTTCAGGATCCAGCTGAGGACTGCCGCACCGTGGGGCTCCTCGGGCCGCACCGGCCATCGGTCGTGGCTCGTCTCGGCGACCGCCGAGACCGGCCGCCAGCCGTTGCGGACCGGCGTGACCACCACCTCCCAGACCGGGTGGCCGTCGTTCGGGCGACAGATCCTGACCGAGCCCTCGTGGGTGTGGACCGCCCAGCGGCCGTCCAGGGCGTCCGTGTGCCTCCCGGTCCGGATGCGCTGCCACTGCTCGTCGGTCCATTCCACCTCGGGGACCGGGTGCGGGCGCGGGACCAGGATCTCCGCGCGGCCCCGGCCGCCGGTGACCGCCCCGGGTTCCGGGAACGCCCAGCCGGGCAGCGGTTCCCGGGCGGCCATCCAGGCGGCCGGGATGCCGCGAGTGCCGGTGTGGGCGGCCACCACTCCCCCGGTGATCGCGGCGACGGTGTCCATGTCGCCGCCGGCCGCGATCGCCGCCCGGACCGCGGCCGGGTAGTCGGTCAGATGGTGGGCGGCGCACCAGAGGGCGTACGGAACGGTGTCGGCGGCCGAGGTCCGGCTGCCGTTGCCGAGCACACTCGCCGCGAGCAGGCGGTCCGGCTCGGCGAGCAGGCCGACCGCCTCGTTCAGGCCGTCGCGAACGACGCCCAGCGGGGTGCGGAAGGCCACCTCGCGCAGGAAGGTCTCCGGCGTCGTGCCCCCGGTCCGGGCTCGGACCGCCAGGGCCGCCGCCACCGCCACGGCGATCGCGCCGTCCACGGCCTGCGGGTGGGTGTGGGTGATCACGGCGGTGCGCGCGGCCAGCTGGATGACGGCCGCGAGGTCGCCCGCGTGAGCCGCCCCCAGCGGGGCGACCCGCATCGCGGCGCCGTTGCCGTACGAGCCCTGGCCGTCGAAGAGTTCGGCGGCCAGGGCCCTGGCGTCGCCGCCCTCGCGGATCAGCCGGAGCAGCCGGTTGGCGGCCGGGCCGTAGCCGCGGTCGAAGTCGTGGTGGCGGGCGAAGGCGTGGGTGAGGTCGAAGGTGTCGATCGCACCGCGTTCGCGCTGGGCGGCGTACACCGAGCAGGCCATCTCGGTGTCGTCGGTCCACGGCCAGGGGCCGGGCGGTTCGGTACGGGAGGCGAAGTGGGCCCGGGCGGTTTCCGGGACGAAGTACTGGGCGCCGAGGGCGTCACCGACGGAGAGGCCGTTGAGCGCGTCGAGCGCGGGGCCGTTGGGTTCGGTCATCATGTGCCCCCAGCACACCGGATCGGCCTCCGATTCGTCAACATCGTTACGGGAAAGCCCCTGACGAGGGATGTTTCGCATACCTCCGATCCGGGTGGGCACCACCGGGGTATGACCCGCGCGCATCCGCTCGACGCCGTCGCCCTGCTCGGCGCCGACCAGCAGCACATCGCCACCCGGGCGCAGCTGCGCCGGCTCGGCGTGCCCTCCGGCACGATCGCCCACCGGCTGCGGCCGGGCGGGCCCTGGCAGCAGGTGCTGCCACGCGTGATCTGCCTGCAGAACGGGAGGTTGACGGCCCATCAGCGACTGCGGGCGGCCCTGGCGTACGCGAGCCCGAAGGGGCGGCAGCCGCAGCCCGGCGAGGTGCTGCTGACCGGGTTCGCGGTGCTGGCGGACGCCGGGCTGCCGAGCGCCGGGCACCCGGCCGACCTGACCGAGGTCGATGTCCTGATCCCCGGCCAACGCCGGGTCAGGGAAAAGGAGTTCGTCCGGATCCACCGGTCGTCCGGGGTGCTGCCGGGCGGCTTCGAGCGGGACGACGGACTGTGGAGCGCCCCGGTCGCACGGGCACTGGCGGACCTGGCGCCGAGGGAGACCGGGCAGCGCCGGTTCCGGGCGCTGTGCGCCGAGGCGGTGCAGCGGCGGCACTGCGAACTCGGCGAGCTGCTGGACCAGTTGCTCACCAGGCCGGGGGCACTGGCACTGCCGCAGGTGGCCCGGGTGGTGGAGGACCTCACCGCCGGGGTGCGGTCCGTGGTGGAGGGCGAGGCCCGCGAACTGCTCGCCCACGCGGGCCTGCCGGAGCCGCTGTGGAATCCGGTGCTGTTCCTGGACGGCCGTTTCCTGGCCGTGCCGGACGCCTACTGGCCGCACGCCTGCGTGGCGCTGGAGATCGACTCCCGGGCCTACCACCTGCGCCCGGCCGACCACGAACGCGGACTGGCCCGCGCCAACCGGCTGGCCGGCGCCGGACTGCCGGTGGTGCGCACCACCCCGGTCCAGCTCCGCCGTGACCCGGCGCCGGTGCTGCACGAGCTGACCGCCCTGGTCACCACCGGCCCGCACGGCCCGCACGGCCGGATCAGCTGGCGGCGGGCCCGGTGAACTCGGCCTCGTATCAGGCGTGTTGGGCGCCGGCCGCCTCGGCGGCGGCGACCAGCCGCTGGAGTTCGGCGAGGTGGGCGGCGAGGGCGGTGCGGCCGGCGGAGGTGGCGGCGAGCCAGGTGCGCGGCCGCTTGCCGACGTAGCCCTTCTTCACCGTGAGGTAGCCGACCTCCTCCAGAGCGGTGGCGGCCTTGCTGAGGACGGAGTCGGAGACCTCGCAGTGGTCCCGGACGGCGCCGAACTCGGCCTCGCGGCAGGCGCCGAGGAAGGCGAGCACGGTCAGCCGGGTGGCGTGCTGGAGCAGCGGGTCGAGGGCGGCGGGCATCAGCCGGTCTCCTGTGAGCGCCTGACCCGGCGGTTGAGCCGGTCGGTGCCCACCCAGAAGGTCAGGCCCGCCGCGAGCCCGGCGGCCCCGCCGATCCAGCGCGGGCCGCCGCCGGCCTGCCAGGCGAGCAGCATCCCGGCCGCCGATGCGGCGCAGACCGCGAGGACCGCGAGGGCGACCGGGCCGCCGATGCCGTCCGGCACGCCCCGGCGGACGATGCCGTCGCTGCGCACGGCGACCCGGGCGAGGCCACCGGTCAGGGCGGCGAAGCCGCCCACGAACGCGCCGATCAGGGCGAACTGCCGGGTTTCGACGGCCTGGCCGATCCCCAGGCCGTAGGCGGCGAACGCGAAGGCGAAGGCCGGCCCGTACCAGCGGGGCACCACGCCCGGCCGCCGGGCGGCCGCGTCGGCACGGTCGGCCAGGCGCAGCGCTTCGGCGGCGGACAGCGGCGGGGTGGGAACGGAGTCACTCATGCTTCCCCCTCGGAAAGTGACGGTGGTTCCACTGTGCCACCATCTTTCCGAGTTGGAAAGTACTTTCCACGAACTCGTCACTCAGCAGCGCGGGTCGATCTCCTGGAAGGTCGCGTAGTGGTCGGCGGACCAGTACTGCTCGCCGGCGCCGCCGGTGACGACCCGCCGGGTGCCGCGGTCGTTGGAGCCCGGGGTGACCACGGTGAACTCGTGGTAGTAGCCGTTGCCCTTCTTCGGCAGCCGGCTCTCGCGGTTCTCGAAGACGATGCCGTCCCGGTTGTACGGGTAGGGGCCGCCCTTGGCGATCAGGCCCAGGGTGTCCTGGGCCTGGCTGGGGAGCTTGGTGCGGCAGACGTCCGCCAGCGCCGGATCGGCGGGCACCCAGGTGCCGGCCGCGGAGGGGGTGCCGCCGGCCGGCGGGGACGGCTTGGGCGCCGAGGGCTTGGGCGCCGAGGCACCCGCGGTGGTGGTGGCGCTCGCGGCGGCCCGGGGGTGGCTGCTGCCGCCCTTGCCGGCGAGCAGGTAGCCGACTCCGGCGAGCACGGCCAGGATCAGGACGGCCACGACGACGAGCGGGCTCTTGCTTCTGGTCATGCGGTCCAGCTTGGCAGGCGGCGGCGTCCGGGCGGCCGTGTCACGTACGCCGGTTCTCCTGCGCCGAGCTCCGGTGTACGCCCTCCCGACGGGAGGGTGAGCGGTCAGTCGTACCCGCGCGTGAGTAGGGGATGCCTACCCTCTCAGCGCGAGTCGCTGCCCGCCGACTCGATGGCGGCGCGGCCTGCCTCCAGGCGCGCCACCGGGATCCGGAAGGGGGAGCAGGAGACGTAGTCCAGCCCCACCTCGTGGAAGAAGTGCACCGACTCCGGGTCGCCGCCGTGCTCGCCGCAGACGCCGAGCTTGAGGTCGGGGCGGGTGGCCCGGCCGGCCTCGACGGCGTGCTTGACCAGCGAGCCGACGCCGTCCCGGTCGATGGTCTCGAACGGGGAGACCCCGAAGATGCCCTTCTCCAGGTAGGCGGTGAAGAAGGAGGCCTCCACGTCGTCCCGGGAGAAGCCCCAGACCGTCTGGGTCAGGTCGTTGGTGCCGAAGGAGAAGAACTCGGCGGCCTCGGCGATCTGACCGGCGGTCACCGCGGCGCGCGGCAGCTCGATCATGGTGCCGAGCTTGATGTCCAGCTGGACGCCGGTGGACTGGACGACCTCGGCGAGCACCCGCTCGCACTCGTCGCGGACCAGCTCCAGCTCCTGGACGGTGCCGACCAGCGGGATCATCACCTCGGGGCGCGGGTCCCCGCCGGCCAGCTTGCGCTCGGCGGCGGCCTCGGCGATGGCCCGGACCTGCATGCCGAACAGGCCGGGGATGACCAGGCCGAGGCGGACGCCGCGCAGGCCGAGCATCGGGTTCTGCTCGTGCAGCTTGTGCACCGCCTGGAGCAGGCGCAGGTCGTTCTCGTTCGGGTCCTTGCGGGCCTCGGCGAGGGCGACGCGCACCGACAGCTCGGTGATGTCCGGCAGGAACTCGTGCAGCGGCGGGTCGAGCAGGCGCACGGTGACGGGCAGCCCGTCCATCGCCTGGAAGAGCTCCAGGAAGTCGCCCTTCTGCAGCGGCAGCAGGGTGGAGAGGGCGAGCTCGCGGTCCTTGTCGTTGTCCGCGAGGATCAGGTGCTCGACCTCCTTGCGGCGCTCCTCACCGAGGAACATGTGCTCGGTGCGGCACAGGCCGATGCCCTGGGCGCCGTAGCGGCGGGCGCGCCCGCCGTCCTCGGCGTTGTCGGCGTTGGCCCGCACGGCGAGCCGGCGGCGGCCGTCGGCGTGCGACATCAGCCGGTGGACGGCCTGGACCAGTCCGCCCTGGACGTCGGCGCCGGCGTGCAGGGTGCCCTCGAAGTACTCGACCACGGGGGACGGCAGGACGGGCACCTCGCCGAGGTAGACCTTGCCGCTGGCGCCGTCGATCGAGACCACGTCGCCCTCGTGCACCACCAGGCCGTCGGCCGTGGTGAACTTGCGCGACTTGGTGTCGACCTCCAGCTCCTCGGCGCCGCAGACACAGGTCTTGCCCATGCCGCGGGCGACGACGGCGGCGTGCGAGGTCTTGCCGCCGCGCGAGGTGAGGATGCCCTCGGCGGCGATCATGCCGTCCAGGTCGTCCGGGTTGGTCTCCCGGCGGACCAGGATGACCTTCTCGCCGGAGCGGGACCACTTGACGGCGGTGTAGGAGTCGAAGACGACCTTGCCGATCGCGGCGCCGGGCGAGGCGGCCAGGCCCCAGCCGATCTGCTTGGACTCGGCGGTCGGGGCGAAGCGCGGGAACATCAGCTGGGCCAGCTGGCCGCCGGTGACCCGCATCAGGGCCTCGTCCAGGTCGATCAGGCCCTGGTCGACCAGCTGGACGGCGATCCGGAAGGCGGCCGCGGCGGTGCGCTTGCCGACCCGGGTCTGGAGCATCCAGAGCTTGCCGCGCTCGATGGTGAACTCGATGTCGCAGAGGTCGCGGTAGTGGTTCTCGAGCTTCTGCATGATCGCCATCAGCTCGTCGTACGACTTCTTGTCGAGCTTCTCCAGCTCGGACAGCTGCAGCGTGTTGCGGATGCCGGCGACGACGTCCTCGCCCTGGGCGTTGGACAGGTAGTCGCCGTAGACGCCCTGGGCGCCGGTGGAGGGGTCGCGGGTGAAGGCGACGCCGGTGCCGGAGTCCTCGCCGAGGTTGCCGAAGACCATGGTGCAGACGTTGACCGCGGTGCCCAGGTCGTTCGGGATGCGCTCCTGGCGGCGGTACAGCCGGGCGCGGTCGCCGTTCCAGGAGTGGAAGACGGCGTGGACGGCGAGGTCCATCTGCTCGCGCGGGTCCTGCGGGAAGGGCCGGCCGGTCTCGCGCTCGACGATGCCCTTGAACACCTCGACCAGTTCCCGGAGGTCGGAAGCGTCCAGGTCCAGGTCGTTGACGGTGCCCTTGGCGTGCTTGGCCTCGTCCAGGGCCTCCTCGAACAGCTCGCCCTCGACGCCCAGCACGGTCTTGCCGAACATCTGGACCAGGCGGCGGTAGGAGTCCCAGGCGAAGCGCTCGTTGCCGGACTGGGCGGCCAGGCCGACCACCGAGGCGTCGGAGAGGCCGATGTTCAGGACGGTGTCCATCATGCCGGGCATGGAGAACTTGGCACCGGAGCGGACGGAGACCAGCAGCGGGTTGTCGGCCTGGCCGAGCTTCTTGCCCATCTCCTGCTCGAGGGCGTCCAGGTGGGCGCTGATCTCCTCGTGCAGCGAGGACGGCTCGCTACCGGTCTCCAGGAAGACCTTGCAGGCCTCGGTGGTGATGGTGAACCCCGGAGGGACGGGGAGCCCCAGGTTGGTCATCTCGGCCAGGTTCGCGCCCTTGCCGCCAAGAAGATCCTTGAGGTCCTTGTTTCCTTCGGTGAAGGAGTAAACAAACTTCTGCTGGGACGGCACGGGTCGGTCTCCTCGTACGCGGTTGCCCTGACGCCGGAGAACATACCCATTTCGAAGGCACTTCTCTGCCCTCAATAGGCCACACGAGGCCGGTACCGAGCGGTAACCCGCTAGATCGAATGCACATAAAGGCGTTCACCTCTGTTGGTGAAATCGTCCCCCTGACGCGAGCCAGTGTTCAAGTCTTGAAGGCAGGGAAACAGGAAGATCGCCCGATTCGGACGCTGGGTAGCGACCGCGGGTCGGTCGCGTTGCCCCGGCTTGATTTCCTGCACCCGGATCGGCCGATCGGCGTCGAACCGGCTTCGGGAAGCGATTCACGCTCGACCTGTCCATTCCGTCCACTGACCGACCGTCAGTCGCTCCGGCGTGTGGCAAGCGTCACCAGCCCGTCTCGCGGCTCGAGCGTAGGACGCCTGCGCCAATCGTCGCACTGCGTCCAGGAATGTGCTCGTTCCGTGACCTCAGGACGCCGAAAAGGAGCCCTCCTGTCCAGGATGGACAAGAGGGCTGGGACCGGGTGGCCAGCGGTCCCGGAGGGCCTGATTCGCCGGATCGGCTAGATCATCCGCCGGAGGTGTCCGATTCGGCGTCCTCGCCCGGTCGGGCGCAGTCGTACGGATCGTCCAACCAGCCCTCCGGCAGGACCACCCGGCCGTTGCCGCTGGTGCGCCCGCGCGGGCCGTCCGCGCCGATCGGCCAGGTCTGGGTCTGCTCCACCTCGGCGAGGGTCCCCTCCAGTTCGGCCAGCGAGGAGGAGTTCGCCAGCCTCACCCGCAGCTCGGAACCGACCGAGAAGCCCTTGGTGTACCAGGCGACGTGCTTGCGGAAGTCGATCACACCGCGCGCCTCGTCCCCCAGCCACTCGCCGAGCAGCTGCGCGTGGCGCACCATCGCCCGGGCCACGTAGCCGAAGTCGGGGCGGGCGTGGTCGACGTCGCCCTCGAAGATCGAGACCAGGTCCTTGAACAGCCACGGACGGCCCAGGCAGCCGCGGCCCACCACCACGCCGTCGCAGCCCGTCTCCCGCATCATCCGCAGCGCGTCGTCGGCCGACCAGATGTCCCCGTTGCCCAGCACCGGCACGTGCGCCGGGACGGACTCGCGCAGCCGGGCGATCGCCGACCAGTCGGCCGTACCGCCGTAGTGCTGGGCGGCGGTGCGCCCGTGCAGGGCGATCGCGGCCACGCCCTCCTCGGCACCGATCCGGCCGGCGTCCAGGAAGGTCAGGTGGTCGTCGTCGATGCCCTTGCGCATCTTCATGGTCACCGGCAGGTCCCCGGCGTTGGCGACGGCCTCGCGCAGGATCTCGCGCAGCAGGTTGCGCTTGTACGGCAGCGCCGAGCCGCCGCCCTTGCGGGTCACCTTGGGGACGGGGCAGCCGAAGTTGAGGTCGATGTGGTCGGCCAGGCCCTCGTCCGAGATCATCCGGGCCGCCTTGCCGACGGTCACCGGGTCCACCCCGTACAGCTGGATCGAGCGCGGCTTCTCGCTCGGGTCGAACTTGATCAGCTGCATGGTCTTGGCGTTGCGCTCGACCAGCGCCCGGGTGGTGATCATCTCCGACACGTACAGGCCCTTGCCGCCGCTCTGCTCGCGGCACAGGGTGCGGAACGGGGCGTTGGTGATGCCGGCCATCGGGGCCAGCACGACGGGCGGCCACACCCGGATCGGGCCGATGTCCAGCGGCGCGAACTCGGTCTCGGTCGCGGTGGGTGCGGGCGTGGCTGTCATGCGCGGCTGACCTCGGGTAGCGGGGGACGGGACTCTCCATTGTCCCCCACCCGGGTGAGCCGGCCCCACCTACTCCGGATCGGGGCGGTAGCCGATGTCCAGGGAGCCCGAGCCGACGTCGGCCTCCAGGCTCCTGCTGCTGGCGGCGTCGCCCAGGGCCGGGTCGATGTTGATGCTGCCCGACCCCGTCCCGCCGTTGATCCGGTAGCGGTTGCCCCGCGGCACCCGCACGGTCACCGAGCCGGAGGTGGCGCTCACCTTCACGTCCTGCGGCGCCGACCGGAACGTCAGGTCCACCGACCCGGAGGTGCTGGACACCTCCGCCTGCGCCGAGGAGAGGTCCGTGCCCTGGGTCATCCCGGAGGTGGTGCGGGCGCGGACCGGGCCGGACAGCCCGTGCAGGAGGATCGCGCCGGAGGTCCCGTCCAGCCGGACCGCGCCGCTGAGGTCCGACACCTCGACCGACCCCGAGGTCACCGTGCCGGCGACCTCCGTCCCCGCGGGCACCTCCAGCTCGATCGAGGCGCCGCAGTTGTAGAAGGGCAGGGAACGCCGGCACTCCACACCGACGGTCATCGTGTCGCCGACCACGTCGGCGCGCACCCGGGGCTCAGAGACCGTCCAGTCGAGGTTCTTGCGCAGCACGACCCGGCCCTCCACGCCCGGCCTGATCCGTACGGAGGCGCTGTTCGTGGCCAGCCGCAGCTTGTGGACCTCCTCGGCCACGAACACCTGCTGCTCGGTCCGCGACTGCCGGGCCACCAGGGCCATGGTCTGCGCCCCACCCATGACCAGCACGAACACCAGGGCGATCACCCCGGTGATCCGCCACGCCCTGGTGGACCGCGCACTCACGTGATCTCCAGGAAGCGCAGCACCGCCATCACCCGGCGGTGGCTGTCGTCGGCCGGCGGGAGGTCCAGCTTGGTGAAGATCGAGTTGATGTGCTTGGCCACCGCGCTGTCGCTGACCACCAGGGCGGCCGCGATCGCCGCGTTGGAACGGCCCTCCGCCATCAGCGAGAGCACGTCCCGCTCGCGCGGGGTCAGCTTCTCCAGCGGATCCCGGTGCCGGCGCACCAGCAGCTGGGCCACCACCTCCGGGTCCAGCGCGGTGCCGCCCTCGGCCACCCGCTGCAGCGCCTCCACGAAGTCGTCCACATTGGCCACCCGCTGCTTCAACAGGTAACCGACACCGCTGGTGTTGGTCGCCAGCAGGTCCGCGGCGTAGCGCTCCTCCACGAACTGGGAGAGCAGCAGGACGGCGGTGTCCGGCCACTGCTGCCGGATCACCATCGCTGCCTTCACCCCCTCGTCGTGGAAGCCCGGGGGCATTCGGACGTCGGCGACCACCACCCCCGGGCGGTGCTCCTCGACGGCGGCCAGCAGCTCGACGGCGTCCCCGACGGCCGCCGCGACCTCGAAGCCCACCGCCTCCAGGACCTTGACCAGGCCGACCCTCAGCAGGACCGAGTCCTCGGCGATCACAGCACGCACGGCAACTCCACGGTGATGGTGGTGGGGCCCCCGAGGGGGCTGAGAACGGACAGCGTCCCGTCGACCGAGGCGGCGCGCTGGCGCAGACCGGTGAGCCCGGTGCCGCGCGAGGCGTCCGCGCCGCCCACGCCGTCGTCGCTGACGACCAGGCGCAGCACGCCCCCGGCCGTCCGCACCGAGACGTCGACCTGCTCGGCCCGGGCGTGCTTGGCCACGTTGGTGAGCGCCTCGGAGACGGTGAAGTAGGCGACCGCCTCGACGGTGGGGGCGATCCGCTCGGACAGCTCGACGTCCAGCCGCACGGGCAGCGGGGCCCGGGCGGCGATGCCGGACAGCGCGGCGTCCAGCCCGCGGTCCTCCAGGACGGCCGGGTGCAGCCCGCGGACCAGGTCGCGCAGCTCGTCGATGGCCGCCTGCGCCTCCTCGTGCGCCGCGACGATCACCTGCATGGCGTCGGGCGGGCAGTCCCTGAGGGTGCGCCGGGCCAGGCCCAGGTTCATCGCGAGGGAGGTGAGGCGCTGCTGGGCGCCGTCGTGCAGGTCCCGCTCGATCCGGCGGCGCTCGGCGTCCACCGCGTCCACCAGGCCGGCCCGGGACTCGGCGATCTCCTCGACCCGGCGCTCCAGCTTCTCCGCCCGGTTGGGCCCGAGCAGGAGCTGCGCCGCGCGGACCTCCAGCCGGGCGGTCAGCGTCGTCAGCCAGGGCGCCGCCACCAGCAGCAGCACGCCGAACACGGTGAGCGCCACGTCCAGACCGGCCAGCTCGCCGCGCAGCCCCGCCTCGGGCGGCAGCAGCCAGACCCAGGCGTACAGGGTGGTCAGCACCAGGGCGATGCCCCAGACGTACCCGGCGGCCAGCGCACAGAGCGCCAGCACCGGGCCGATCAGCAGGTGGTAGCCGAACTGACGCCAGGCCAGGGCGAGCCGCAGCCGGCCCAGCCGCAGGGCCGCGGGCGCGCCGGGCGGCGGCACCTCCACGCCGCGGAGGGCGCGCAGCCGACCGCGCTGGAGGGCGGTGAGCCAGCGGGAGCAGACCAGCACGACCGCGAGGACCGGGAAGAGCAGGCTGGGCTCGGTCACCGCCAGCCAGACCGGCGCGGCCACGGGTATTCCGGCGGCGATGAAGCGGGCGTCCCGCCAGGCCCCGGCGGACCACGGTGGTCGCCCGAGGCTCCTGACGAGCGCTCGGCGCAACGTGGTGGAAGGCATACCGGACAGCGTAGGGCCCGGTGATCAACGACCACCATGAAGGGGGGTACCGGCCGGGGGTGTAGCTGGATACACCCCCGATTCGGGGTGGAGCACCACCGACAGGACCCCCCTCGCGGCGGAAGGCTTGGGGACATGACGAGCACCGCATCGCACTCCGCCACCCCGCCGCACGGGCGGCCCGTCCCCGGGAACCACGGGGGTGTTCCCGGGGGCGCGCTCCGCCCGGCGCCGGGGCCGGATGGGACGCTGCCCGCCGGGGCCGGGCCCTGGTCGGTCCGCAGCGTCCGGTCCGGCCGCGGCCGGGCCGCGTTGGAGCTGTACCAGCACGGCGAGTTGGCCGACGTCCTGGTCGCCGCCCGGCTCGCCCCGCAGCTGGTCCGCGGCGCGCGGCGCAGCCCGTCCGCCGGTCGGGGCTCGCACGTGCTCGCCTGGGGGCGGCTGCCCGCCGACGGCCTGGCGCCCTCGGTGGTGTTCACCGGCGGGCGGCGGCTGTTCGGCACCGCCCGGGCGGCGGCGGCCGAAGTGGTCACGGTGGCCGGGCAGTTCTGGCTCGCCCTGGCCGAGGGGCCGTTCGACGCGGTGCTCGTCGGGCACCCGGCCGGCGGGCCGGCCGAGCGGCTCGTGCTGGAGCGGGTCCGTCGCGCGGCCGGGGGTGCGGCATGAGCACCGCCGTCGTCCCGGGCGCTCCGGCGTACGTGCTGCCGGAGCGGTTCCAGCGGCTGCCGCGGCTGGCCGCGTTCGGGCTGCTGCCCTGGCTGATGGTCCTGGCCGTCAACCACGAGACCCCGTGGGTGGTGCTGGACCTCGCGGAGTTCGCCGCACTGCTCTCGCTGGACGCGCTGCTGCGCCGGCGCAGCCCGGCCGCGCTGTGGGCGGGCGCGGTGGTGGCGCTGCTGCTGGCCGGGGACGCCCTGGCCGACATCGCCTGCGCCGGGCCGGGGCACGCGGTGCTCGCCGCGCTGGTGATGGCCTGCTGCGTCGAACTGCCGTTGGCGGCGGTGTGCCTGCTGCTCGGGCGCGAGGCGATACCCGGGGCGGTGCGCGGTGTGGTGATACGCGGCTAGGGCCGCGTCGGCAGCCGGTCCATCAGGAGGCGGGTCTCCTCGTCCAGCGGGGTGTAGCTGATCAGCCGCGTCCCGAGCCGGGGGCCGAGCCAGAAGTTGGTGTACTCGCAGCGCAGCAGGCCCACGCCCGGCACCTGGAAGCGCTTGATCCCGTTGCCCGGCCGCATCACCTCGTGCCGCTGCCACTCCTCCTCGAAGTCCGGCGAGGCCTTGCGCAGCCGGGCCAGCAGCGCCTTCCAGGCGGGCTCGGCCGAGTGGTCGGCCATCGCGGCGCGGAACCGGGCCACCATGCCGAGGCGCTCCGTCCGGTAGTCGACCAGCACGTCGCGGAAACGGGAGGGGGTGAACGCCAGCCACATCAGGTTCCGCTCCTCCGGGGGCAGTTCCCCGAGGTCGCCGACGATGGCGGTGTACGGCGCGTTGTGCGCCAGGATGTCGTAGCGGGAGTTGACCGCGGCGGCCGGGTACGGCGCCAACTGGTCCAGTACCAGCCGCACGCTCGGCGTCACCGACGGGCACTCCCGCACCGGCGCCGGATCGTCCGCACCGGCCAGGGTGAACAGGTGCGCCCGCTCGCTCGGGTCCAGCAGCAGCGCCCGGGCCACCGCGTCCAGCACCTGGACGGACACCTGGATGTCCCGCCCCTGCTCCAACCACGTGTACCAGGTCACCCCCACCGCGGCCAGCTGCGCCACCTCCTCCCGGCGCAGCCCCGGGGTGCGGCGGCGGCCGGTCAACGGCAGGCCCACCTGCTCGGGCGCGATCCGCTCGCGGCGGCTGCGCAGGAACGCCGCCAGGTCGTGCCGGCGGGCTTCGTCGGGTGTGGCGCGGTGCGGCACGGCGGTGCCGGGACGGGCTTGCGCGGCCGGGGTCATCAGGCTCATGCTCCCCAGCATGCGGCACGCCGCAGCCTGTTGCCAGGTACTTCTTATACCTGGATAACCACACTCTGGTACCAGGCTGGGGAGCGGCGGATCGTATGACCCGTGACTCAACGACTCGCCGTCGCCCCGGCCTCGCCCCGTACCGCCGCCCCAAACCCCGCCGCCCCGAGCACCGCCGCCCTGCAGACCACCGCCCCGCACAGCCCCACCCTCGGCACCGCCGGGCTGGTCACCGTCCTGCTCGGGGCCTTCCTGCCGATGCTCGACTTCTTCATCGTGAACGTCGCCCTGCCCACCATCGACAAGGACCTGGCCGCCGGACCGGCGGTGCTGGAACTCGTCGCCGCCGGCTACGGCATCGCCTTCGCCGTCCTGCTCGTCCTCGGCGGGCGGCTCGGCGACACCTTCGGCCGCCGCCGGCTGTTCGTCGTCGGGGCCGCCGCCTTCGCCGTCACCTCGCTGGCCTGCGGCCTCGCCCCCGACGCGTGGTCCCTGGTCGCCGCCCGGGCCGCCCAGGGCGCCTCGGCCGCGCTGCTGATCCCGCAGGTGCTCGGCACCATCACCGCCGCCACCGACGGCGCCCGGCGCGGCCGCGCGCTCAGCGTCTACGGCGCGGTCGGCGGCATCTCCGTGGTGATCGGCCAGGTGCTCGGCGGGATGCTCGTCGCCGCCGACCTGTTCGGCACCGGCTGGCGCTCGGTCTTCCTGCTGAACGTCCCGTTCGCGCTGCTCGCCGTCCTCCTCGCCGTCCGGTATGTGCCGGAGAGCCGGGCCACCCGGGCCGCCGCCGTCGACGTGCCCGGCACCGTGCTGCTCACCGCCTCCCTGCTCTCCCTGCTCGTCCCGCTGATGGAGGGCCGCGCGGCCGGCTGGCCGCTCTGGTCCTGGGTGCTGCTCGCCCTGTTCCCGGTGTTCGCCACCGCCTTCGCCCTGGTCGAGCGCCGCGCCGAGCGCCGCGGCGACACCCCGCTGGTGCCGCCCAGCCTGCTGCGGATCCCCGAGATGCGGCGCGGCCTCGGCATCGCGCTGCCCTACTTCGCCGGCTTCGGCGGCTTCATGTTCGTCATCGCCGTCGCCCTCCAGCAGGGCCTGCGGCTCGGCGTGGTCGCCGCCGGCTGGGCGCTCGTCCCGATGGCCGTCGGCTACTTCACCGCCTCGCTCTCCGGCCCGCGGCTGATCGGCCGCTGGGGCAGCCGGGTGCTCAGCGCCGGCGCCGTCGTCCAGGCCCTCGGCCTCACCACCATCGCGCTGACCGTCCTGGCCGACGCGGACCACTTCTCCCCGCTGCGGATGGCCCCCGGCGTCGCCCTCGCGGGCATCGGCCAGGGCCTGATCGGCACCCCGCTGTTCCGGGTCGTCCTCGCCAAGGTGCCCGCCGCCCGGGCCGGCGTCGGCAGCGGCGTCCTCGCCACCGGCCAGCAGTCCAGCCTCGCCCTCGGCGTGGCCACCCTCGGCACCCTCTACCTGTCCCTCTCCCCCAGCCTCGGCATGGGCCGCGCGCTCGGCCTGTGCCTCGGCGTCCAGTTGCTGGGCTCGTTCACCGTGCTGTACCTGACCACCCGCCTGCCCCGCTCCGTCGGCTGAGCCCCGCGGGCCCACGGGCCCGGGCGACGACGAACGGCCCCGCGACCGGTTCCCGCCGGTCGCGGGGCCGTCGCGCTGCCCGCGACCGCCCGTACGGTCAGGCGAGTTCCCTGACCACGGACAGGTACTCCAGGATGGCGTCGCGGTTGCGGGTCAGGCAGTGGATGCGGCGGGTCATCCGCTCGGTCTCGGACTCCAGGGTGTCGAGGATCTCCGGGGTGGCGTCCGCGAAGTGGATCCTCCGCGGGGCGTCCAGGCAGGGCAGGACCTGCTTGATGATCCGGGTCGGCAGCCCCGCGTCCAGCAGCTCGCGGATCTGGAGCACCCGGTCCACCTGGGAGTCGTCGTAGTCCCGGTACCCGTTCGCCTCGCGGCTCGGGAGGATCAGGCCCTGCTTCTCGTAGTAGCGCAGCAGGCGGGGCGAGGTCTCCGTCAACCGGGCCAGTTCGCCGATCCGCATGTGACCACCCTCACGTCGGGGCCGGACCGCTCCGGCTGGACCTTGACATCCATGTCAACGATAGACGATCGGTCACATGCCGACGCACGAACTCCCTTCCCCCGCTTCCCCGATGACGACCCCGGCCACGGCCGGCGGCCCCACCCCGACCCACTCGCCCGACCCGGCGAGGCAGGCACCACCGGCCCGACTGCCCTGGCCGGCGCTGCTCGCCCTGAGCACCGGCGGGTTCATCACCCTGATGACCGAGGCGCTGCCCGCCGGCGTCCTGCCCGCGATGAGCCGGGACCTCGGCGTCAGCCAGTCCGGTGCCGGACAGTCCGTCACCCTCTACGCGGTCGGCTCCATCGCGGCCGCCATCCCGCTGACCGCCGCCACCGCCGGCTGGCCGCGCAAGCGGCTGCTCCTGCTCGCCGTCGGCGGCTTCACCGTCGCCAACGCCGTCACCGCGGTCTCCGGCAACTACCCGCTCACCATGGCCGCCCGCTTCGCGGCGGGACTGGTCGCCGGAATGCTCTGGGCCCTGCTGGCCGGGTACGCCCGCAGCATCGTCGCGCCCGAACAGCGCGGACGGGCCATGGCCGTCGCGATGGGCGGCGCCACGGTCGCCCTGTCCGTCGGGGTCCCGGCCGGCACCCTGCTCGCCGGGGCCGCCGGGTGGCGGACCGCCTTCGGGCTGATGAGCGTGCTCGCGCTCGCCCTCGTCGGCTGGATCGCCGCAGCCGTACCCCCGGTCCCCGGCCGGGCCGAACACGACCGGCTGCCGCTCCGGCAGGTGCTGCGGATCCCCGGCGTGGCGGCCGTCCTGGCCGTCACCGCGACCTTCGTACTCGCCCACAACATCCTCTACACCTACGTCGCGGCACTGCTCGAACCGCTGCACCTCGGCGAGCGGACCGACACCGTGCTGCTCGTCCTCGGCCTGGCCTCGCTGGTGAGCATCGCCGTCACCGGAGCGCTGATCGACCGGCACCTGCGCACCCTGACCCTCACCGCCTGCCTCCTCGTCGGCGCCGCGACCCTGACCCTCGCCGGCGCCCTGCTCGGCTCGTCGCCCTGGCCCGTCTACGCCGCCGCCGCGGTCTGGGGCCTCGGCTTCGGCGGCGTCGGCACCCTGCTGCAGACCGCCGTCGCCGACGCCGCCGACACGGCCGCCGACCTCGCCCAGTCCCTGCTGGTCACCTGCTGGAACCTCGGCATCGCCGCCGCCGCGTCCGCCGGCGGCCTCCTCCTCGACCACGCCGGGCCGCAGTCCCTCCCCTGGTCGGCCCTCGCCCTGCTGGCCCTCGCCCTGGCCGTGACCACGGCGGCCCGCCGCCACGGCTTCCCGGGCCGGGGGCTCCCGGGCCGGGGGTGACGCTCGTCCGGGTGAACCCGACGCACGCTGCGCGCAATCGCCGCACGATCCGCCCTACCGTGAGTCGTATGACGGCCAGAGTCCCCATCCGGCAGCTCCAGCAACACGCCAGCGAACTGATCGACCGGGTCGCGGCCGGGGAGCGCATCGAGATCACCCGCAACGGGCGGCTGATCGCCGTACTCGCACCGCCTGACCCGGAGCAGCGGGTCCTGGAGGATCTCGTACGGGACGGCACCATCGACCCGGAGAACGCCGCCACCGCCCGTGGACTGGCCGACTGGGTCCCACCCACGATCGACATCCGGCTCCCGTCCGCGACCGAGGCCCTCCACAGGATGCGCGAGGAAGAAGACCGTTGATCTACCTCGACTCCTGCGCGATCCTCAAGCTCCTCCTCCCGGAGACGGAGTCCTCCGCACTGCGAACGTTCCTCTCGTCACACGGCTCCGAGGGCCATGCGACCAGTGCGCTGGCCCAGGTCGAGGTCCCGCGCGCGCTCATCAGGATCGGTGCGCCGCAGCAGTTGCACGATGCTGCGGCGGACCTGCTCGACCGAATGCTCCGCATCCGGCTCTCCGATCCGATCCTCCGAGCCGCCGGTAGCTTCCCCACCCGGCACCTGGGGACGCTCGACGCCATTCACCTCGCCAGCGCCGAACACCTGGAGCATGCGCTCACGGCTTTTGTGACGTACGACAAACGCCTCGCCGAAGCGGTCGAGGGACGTGACCTGCCGATCACCGCGCCGGGGGGGGGGGGGGGGGGGGGGGGAGGGGGGGGGGGTGGTGGGGGGGGGGGGGGGGGTGGGGGGGGGGGGGGGGGGGGTGGCCGCCGGTGGAATGGTCGCCGCCGGGCAGATCCTCGCCCGCCCACTGCTCGCCGAG
>NZ_JBVHYH010000046.1:31046-71198 GCF_055569135.1 Kitasatospora sp. NPDC029367 | reverse complement strand
CACCCCTCCTACCCCGCCATCCGCGAGTCCCCCAGGTCCGGCAAGACCTCCCTAACAGCCAACCCAACCAGGTGGCCCGGGCCAGGGGAGGAGCCCCCCCGGCGGGCCGGACTCCGTCGTTCCGGGCCCGCGACCGCGACGTCGTTCCGGGCCCGGACCCGCGACCGCGGCTCAGGCCAGGTCGGCCGTGCGCCCGAGCGCGTCCGGCTGGCTCTCCTCGATCCGCCGCAGCATCCGGGCCAGCAGGCCGGACAGTGCGGTGCGCTCCTCGCCCTTGATGTCCTGCAGCAGCTCCTCCTCGAACACCGCCGCCATCCGCATCGACTCCAGCCACTTGTCGCGGCCGTTCTCGGTCAGCTCGATGATCACCCGCACCCGGTTGGACTCGTCCCGCTCCCGGGTGACCAGGTCCTCGGCCACCATCCGGTCGATCCGGTGGGTCATCGCGGCCGGGGTGAGCCCCAGCCGCTTCGCCAGCTCGCCCGGGCCCAGCCGGTAGGGGCTCCCGCTCACCACCAGCGCCTTGAGCACCTCCCACTCGGCGGAGGTGATCCCGAGCACAGTCAGCTGCCGGTCGTACGCGACGCCCATCCGCCGGGAGACCCGGTTGAGGGTCTGCACGATCGTCTCGACCTGGGGGTCGACGGTGGGGAACTCCCGCTGGTAGAGGGCCACTTGCTCGGCGATGCCGAGCTCCAGGGGAGTGGCCTTCGGCGGCTTGTCAGCAGCCGGCGACGGCTTGTCCGTAGTCATGCGGACCAGTGTCGCACGGGCGTGCACTCCTTAAGCCTTTGACTCCGCAGCCTTCCAGTGCTAAGACTTTATCTCGGCAGAGTTTAGGTCTGAAATCTTCTGGGCTCAAGAGTTCCAGTGGAAACAGGAAGGGATGTGCACGGTGACCGGCACGGTGAAGCAGCAGAGGCAGCAGCGACGTGGGGCGGGCGGCCCGCTGCGCCGCGTCCAGATCGGCAACGCGCTCAGCGCGTTCGGCAGCGGGTTCACGATGCCGTACATGTTCGTGTACGTGGACCAGGTGCGCGGGCTGGGTTCGGTGGCGGCCGGGATGGTGTTCACCGTCTTCGCGCTGGCGGCGCTCGCCGTCCTCCCGTTCACCGGGCGCGGCATCGACCGGTACGGTCCCCGTCCGGTGCTGCTGGCGGGTGCGGCCCTGGCCGCCACCGGCGCGTTCGCCTTCGGCCACGCCACCGGCACGCCGGCCCTGCTGGTCTCCTCGTTCCTGTTCGGCGCGGGTGTCACCACCTGCCAGCCGGCCCTCGCCACGATGATCGTCCGCTGCTCGACGGCCGCGACCCGCTCGCACGCCTTCGCGCTGCAGTTCACCCTGGTCAACCTGGGCATGGGCATCGGCGCGCTGGTCGGCGGGCAGATCGTGAACGTCGCCGACCCGGCCAGCCTCACCCGGCTGTTCACCATCGAGGCGGTCACCTTCCTCGGCCTGGCCCTGGTCACCGGCACCGCCCGGATACCGAAGGCCCAGCTGAGCGTCGTCCAGGGCGCGGCGACCGGCCCGACCGGCCTGCGCGCCCTGCTCGCCGACAAGGCGATGGTGCGGCTCTGCGTCCTCGCCGGGCTGATCTTCTTCACCTGCTACGGCCAGTTCGAGTCCGGTGTCGCGGCCTTCGCCACCGACACCGTCGGCACCGCGCCCTCCACCCTGGGCCTCGCGATCGGCGCCAACGCGGTCACCATCGTGGTGCTGCAGATGTTCATGGTGCGGATCACGGCGCGCCGCCGCCGCACCGCCGCGATGGCCGCGGCCGGCCTGGTCTGGCTGGCCGCCTGGGCGATGGCCCTGGTCGCCGGTCTGATCCGGACCGAGACCATGGCCGCCACGGTCGCGATCGTCTCGATCTACGCCCTGTTCGGCGTCGGTGAGTCGCTGCTCGCGCCCACCATGGGCCCGATGGTCGCCGACCTCGCCCCGGCCCGGCTGCTCGGCACCTACAACGCCGGGTACGCCCTGGTGAAGCAGATCGCCATCGCGGTCGGCCCGGCCGTCGGCGTGCTGCTGGTCGGCTCCGGCACCTGGCCGCTCTACCTCGCGGCCATGGCGGGCTCGACGCTGCTGATCGTCGTGCTGGCGCTGCGCCTGCGCCCGTACCTCACGGCCGAGCAGGACAACGCGGCCCCGGCCGTGGTCCGCACCCCGGCCCCGGTCCGGGAGCGGGAGCTGCAGACCGCCGCGTGATTCGGCTGAGCAAATCGGCCGCGTGATTCGGCCGCTTGTGCGGCCATGTGTACGGCCGCTCGCACGGGCGCCGACCAGGTCACCTGGTCGGCGCCCGTCGCGCTTGGCTTCCCGGGCACCGCCACATAGTGTCAGTGGCTGTTGACCGCCCGGCCCCCGGCCGGGGCAGCAGACCCGGGCCCGGTGCAGCAACCCCAGGGCCCCGCAGACAGGCGAATCGGCGAGGCTATGACGCAAGCGGCGCTCACGCACCCCCCGGCGGTCCAGGCCACCGCCGAACCGGACCCGGCACTGGCCCCGCGCGGCCTGCTGCGCTGGGCGGCCGACCGTTCCGGCTGGCTCGGCCCGATCGCCGTCGCGCTCTTCGCCGGCCTGCTGCGGTTCTGGAACCTCGGCTACCCCAACGCCTTCGTCTTCGACGAGACGTACTACCCCAAGGACGCCTGGTCCCTGCTCCAGCAGGGCTACGAGGGCACCTGGCCCGACCACGCCAACGCCGACATCCTGGCCGTCCCGCAGTCCGTCCCGCTCAGCTCCGCGCCCGAGTTCGTCGCCCACCCGCCGCTCGGCAAGTGGGTGATGGCGGTCGGCGAGCAGCTGTTCGGACTGCACCCCTTCGGCTGGCGGTTCATGACCGCCCTGCTCGGCACCCTCGCCGTGCTGATGCTGGCCCGGATCGGCCGCCGGCTCTTCGGCTCCACCCTGGTCGGCTGCACGGCCGCCCTGCTGATGTCCGTGGACGGCCTCCAGCTGGTGATGAGCCGGGTCGGCCTGCTCGACGGCATCCAGATGTTCTTCGTGCTCGCCTCCTTCGGCGCCCTGCTGATCGACCGCGACCACGTCCGCGCCCGGCTCGCCGGGGTCACCGACGGCGACGGGGTGCGGCTCGGGTGGCGCCCCTGGCGGATCGCCGCCGGGGTGCTCATCGGCGCCGCCTGCGCCGTCAAGTGGAACGGCGCCCCGATCCTCGCCGCCTTCGGCGTCCTCACCGTGCTCTGGGACCAGTCCGGCCGCCGCGCCGCCGGCGCCCGCCACCCCTGGCGCTCCATGCTGCGCCGGGACGCCGTACCCGCCTTCCTCGCCATGGTCGGCTCGGCCCTGGTGGTGTACGTCGGCGCCTGGAGCGGCTGGCTGGCGAGCGGCGCCGGCGACGGGGGCGGCTACGACCGGCACTGGGCGGACGGCCGCGCCGGACTCTCCCCGGACCACGCCTTCGGCATCCCGCTGCCGCAGGTCCCGATGACCTGGGTGCCCGCGCCGCTGCGCAGCCTGTGGCACTACCACTCGCAGATGTACGACTTCAACACCGGCCTGAGCACCCCGCACACCTACCAGTCCAACCCCTTCGCCTGGCTGGTCGACGGCCGCCCGGTCTCGATGTACTGGGAGCAGGTGCCGACCGGGACGCGCGGCTGCACCGCCCCCGGCGGCTGCGCGGCGCAGATCCTGGGCCTGGGCACCCCGTTCCTGTGGTGGGCGGCCTGCTTCGCGCTGGTCTACCTGCTGTGGCGCTGGTTCTTCCGCCGGGACTGGCGCTCGGGCGCCGTGCTGTGCGCGGTGGCCGGGATCTACCTGCCCTGGTTCCGGTACCAGGAGCGGACGATCTTCTCCTTCTACATGGTCGTGCTGGTGCCGTTCCTGTGCCTGGCCGTCGCCCAGCTGCTCGGCGCGATCCTCGGCCCGGTGGGCTGCACTCCCGAGCGCCGCCGGTACGGGGCGGTCGCGGCCGGGCTGATCGTGTTCGCGATCGTCGGCTGCTTCGCCTTCTTCTACCCGCTGTACACGGCGGAGGTGATCCCGATGTCGTCCTGGCAGGACCGGATGTGGTTCACCAGCTGGATCTGATGCCGCTGTCGGTACCGGCCCCCGTACCGCTGGCGGCTTCCGGCAGCGGGCAGCTGCTGCCGGTCACCCCGGTGCTCGGGGTGGTCACCGCGCTGCTGCTGCTGGCCGCCGTGGCGGTGGCCGGCCGGGGTCTGCTCGGCCACGGGCGGGCGGTGGCGCGGGCCGGACTGCGGGCGGTCGTCCAACTGGCCGCCGTCGCCGTGGTGATCAGCTGGGTGGTGGCCTCGCTGTGGTGGTCGGCGCTGTTCGTGCTGCTGATGTTCACGGTCGCGGTGCGCACCGCCGGCCGGCGGATGACTTCGGGCCCCGGCTGGGTCTGGGCGGCGGCCCCGATCGGCGCGGGAGTGCTGCCGGTGCTGGTCCTGCTGCCGGCCGTCGGGCTGCTGCCGCTCAAGGGCCTGTCGGTGATCCCGGTCGCGGGAATCCTGATCGGCGGCGGGCTCACCGCCACCTCGCTCGCCGGCCGGCGCGCCCTGGACGAGCTGCGGCAGCGGCGCGGCGAGGTGGAGGCGGCGCTGGCGCTGGGCTTCGAGGAGCGGGACGCCCGGCTGGAGATCTGCCGTACGGCGGCCGCGACCTCGCTGGTCCCGGCGCTGGACCAGACCCGCACCGTCGGCCTGGTCACCCTGCCCGGCGCCTTCGTCGGGATGCTGCTCGGCGGCGCCTCGCCGGTGCAGGCGGGCGCGGTGCAGCTGTTCGTACTGATCGGGCTGCTGGCGGTGGAGTCGGTGGCGATCGTGGTGGTGCTGGAGCTGGTCGGGCGGGGGCTGGTGACGGCCGACGCCGGACCGGGCGGCCACGGCGTCGGGTAGGCTGGGGCGCGTTGAAGGGGAGTAGCCCTCCACCGGACCGTCGACATACTGGCCCCCAGGGGCCCGGCGCCCGGGGCACCGCCGGCTCGGCGGCTGCCGGCGAGACCTTCGGCCGCAGTGCTGTGACCATTTCCAGTGCTGTCGGGCCGAAGCGTCCCCTGACGGACCTGCGGAGGCCGGGCAGCCGACCGAGGGGTTCCTCCGATGAGTGTGACCGTTGCCGCGTTGACGTTCGGCATCATCTTCCTGGCCGAGCTGCCGGACAAGACCGCGCTGGCCAGCCTGGTGCTCGGTACCAGGTACCGGGCGAGCTACGTCTTCGCGGGCGTGGCCGCCGCCATGCTGGTCCAGGTGGTGCTGGCGCTGGTCGCCGGGCACCTGCTCTCGCTGCTGCCGCACCGCTGGGTGGAGGGCGTCACCGGGGTGCTGTTCCTGGTCGGCGCGGCCATGCTGCTGTTCCACGGTGGTGAGGACGAGGAAGGGCACGCGGCCAAGGAGCCGTCCTCGAACCGCTTCTGGAAGGTGGCCGGGACCAGCTTCGCGGTCGTCGCGGTCGCCGAGTTCGGCGACCTGACCCAGATCATGACCGCCAACCTGGCCGCCAAGTACGCCGACCCGCTGGCCGTCGGCCTGGGCTCCTGGCTGGCGCTCTGCGCGGTCGGCGGGATCGCGATCGTGGGCGGGCAGAAGCTGCTCAAGTACGTGCCGATGAAGCTGATCATCCGGGTGGCGGCGGCGATCATGGTGGTGCTGGCCGGGGTGAGCATCTTCGGGGCGATCACCGGCTGACGGTGGTCAGCAGGTGGTGCGGTTGTCCAGGGCCGCGCGGGTGTTGGGACCGTAGACGCCCTTCTTGTCGCCCTGGACCCCCTGCATCCGCTGGAAGTAGCTGACGTAGCCGGCGGTCTCGCTGTCATAGGTGCCGTTGACCGGCACGTCCATCCAGCACAGAACGGTCGCGAGCTTCGTCTGCATCGCCGAGACGTCCACGCCGGACATCCCGATCTGCAGGGTCCGTGGGGTCTGCGTCGGGGTCGGGGTCGGCGTGGGGGTGGGCGTCGGGGTCGGCGTGGGGGTCGGGGTCGGCGTCGGGGTGGGGGTCGGGGTGGGCGTCGGCGTCGGGGTGGGGGTCCTGGTGGGGCTCGGCCTGGCCGACCGGGTGGCGCTCGGGCTCGGCGTCTCGGGGGTCGGCGTGGGGGCGCTGGGCGCCGGGGCGGCCACGGTCGGCGGGTCCACCGGGGCGGGGGCGAGCGAGGTGGTGGGCGCCGGCTCGGCCCGGCGGGTCGGCTCCGAGGAGGGCGTCACGGCGTACGCGAGGCCGACGGTGAGCGCCAGCAGTCCGGCGCCGACGGCCGCGATCAGGCCCTTGCGCCCGGCGAAGGGGGCGCGCTCGGACTGCTCGGCGGCCCGGCGCGCGGCCCGTCCGCCGGTGGGGGCGGAGTCGGGTTCGGGGGCTCCGTGGTCGAACGGGAAGTAGCCGAGCTCCTCCCCGGCTGCGCCCGGGCCGGGCCGGGGATCCGACGGGACCGGGGGCAGGACGGTGGTGGCGCCGTTGCCGTACGCGTCCGGCGCGGGGCCCGGGACGGGCGGCAGGACGGTCGTCGCGTAGGCGTCGGCGTCCGGCCCGAGCGGGGGCGTGACCGGCGGCTGCATCTGCTGCGGGTGCTGCGCCTGCTGCGGGTGCTGCGCCGGACGCGTCATCGGCTGCACCGGAGGCGTCATCGGCTGCGCCGGTGCGACCGGGGGCAGCACGGTGGTCGCGAACGGGTCGGCCGTCAGCGGCGGCTCGTCGGCGACCTGGTCGGGCGCCTGGGGCACGTACGGGCGGACCAGCGGCGGGCCCTCCAGGTGCGGGAGCACGGCGGTCTCGTCGAGGCCCCGGTCGGGGAGGCAGCTGCACCCGGTGGAGCGTGCGGTGCCGCACGTCGGGCAGTGCTGGTCCGGCATCGGCCGGTCCTCCTCGGTTCTCGGGTCTCGCGATCGGGCCTGATTATGCAGGACGTCCCGGAGGGGGGACAGGGGCGTCCGGCGCCCGGCGGGGGTGTTGTGCCGGTTGGTGGTGGTTGGCCCCCGGGGAAACCGCCGGGACGTGTGCGACGGGTCCGGTGCTTACGTTCGGCTCAACCCGGCGGATCAAAACGGGACATATCTGCCAGCATGGGAAACGGGGAGTGATCATCCACCTGGGCGTCCGGTCGTCCGGCCCCGCGACCCGACGGAGAGTCCATGCCGCCTGTGGAGACGTCATGACGGAGCCGCGCGCCGCGAGCGAGCGGAGCCCGGCGCACCCGCCCGGCCCGCCCGAGGTCACCGTCCCCAACCTCTGGGTGCCGATCGGGGCCCTGCTGCTGGCGATGCTGCTCGCCGCCCTCGACCAGACCATCGTCTCCACCGCGCTGCCCACCATCGTCAGCGACCTCGGCGGTCTGGAGCACCTCTCCTGGGTGGTCACCGCCTACCTGCTGGCCTCCACCGCCGCCACCCCGCTCTGGGGCAAGCTCGGCGACATGTACGGCCGGAAGCGGTTCTTCCAGGCCTCCATCGTGATCTTCCTGATCGGCTCGGTGCTCTGCGGAGTCGCCCAGGACATGGGCGAGTTGATCGCCTTCCGGGCGCTCCAGGGCCTGGGCGGCGGCGGGTTGATGGTGCTCTCCCAGGCGATCGTCGGCGACCTCGTCGCCCCCCGGGACCGCGGCAGGTACCAGGGCCTCTTCGGCGCCGTCTACGGCGTCACCAGCGTCCTCGGGCCGCTGCTCGGCGGGTTGTTCGTCGACCACCTCAGCTGGCGCTGGGTGTTCTACGTCAACCTGCCGATCGGCGTGGTCGCCCTGGTGGTGATCGCGGCGGTGCTGCACGGCGCGGAGGTCCGGCGCGAGCACCGGATCGACTACCTCGGCACCGCGCTGATCGCCGCCGTCGCCACCTGCCTGGTGCTGATGACTTCGCTCGGCGGCACCACCTGGGCCTGGAGCTCCTGGCAGGTCGTCGGCCTGGGCGTGCTCGGACTGGCGCTGCTGCTCGTCTTCGTCCAGGTGGAGCGCTCGGCCGCCGAGCCCGTCCTGCCGCTGCGGCTGTTCCGCTCACGGACGTTCAGCCTGGTCGCGGTGATCTCCTTCGTGGTCGGCTTCGCGATGTTCGGCGCCCTCACCTACCTGCCGACCTTCCTCCAGGTGGTCCAGCAGGTCTCGCCCACCATGTCCGGCATCCACATGCTGCCGATGGTGCTCGGGATGCTGCTCACCTCGATCGGCTCCGGCCAGATCGTCGCCCGCACCGGCCACTACCGGGTCTTCCCGATCGCCGGGACGGCCGTCACCGCGGTCGGCCTGCTGCTGCTCTCCCGGCTCGACGAGCACAGCGGCACCGCCGAGATGAGCCTCTACTTCCTGGTCTTCGGCCTCGGGCTGGGCCTGGTGATGCAGGTGCTGGTGCTGATCGTGCAGAACTCGGTCGGCTACCAGGACCTCGGGGTGGCCACCGCCGGCGCCACCTTCTTCCGCTCCATCGGCGCCTCCTTCGGTGTCTCCATCTTCGGGACGGTCTTCGCCAGCGGCCTGCGCTCCCGGCTCGCCGACGCCCTGGCCGGGCAGCCGCTGCCGCCGGGCTTCCGGGTGGAGGCGATCACCGCCGACCCGCGCCTGATCACCCGGCTGCCCGCGGCCGTCCAGGCCGGCGTCCACCACGCCTACGCCGAGTCGATCACCCGGGTGTTCCTGTACGCGGTGCCCGTCGCGGTGCTCGCCTTCGTGCTGTCGCTGTTCCTGCGCGAGCAGAAGCTGCGCTCCACGGTGACCGCGCCCGACCTCAGCGAGTCGATCGGGATCAACCCGGTCGAGCGCTCCTCCCTGGACGAGATCGCCCGCGCGCTGTCCGTCCTGGGCACCCGGGAGGCCCGGCGCGACCTCTTCCGGCGGATCACCGCCACCGCCGGGCTCGACCTGCGGCCCGCCTCCAGCTGGCTGCTCCTGCAGATGTACCACCACGGCTCGGTGGAGCCCGCCGAACTGGCCGAGCGGCGGGTCGTCCCGGTCCCGGTCGTCGAGGAGGCCGTCCGGGAGGTGGAGGGCCGCGGCCTCGCCGCCCGCACCGGCGGCCTGCCGCTGCGGCTCACCGAGCCGGGGGCGGAGGTGGCGCTGCGCCTGGTCGCCGCCCGGCGCACCCAGCTCGCGGAGCTGCTGGGGGACTGGGACGAGCGGCAGTACGAGGACCTCGCCGCACTCCTCACCCGGCTCAGCTCCGCGCTCTGCGCCGACCGGCGGGACCGGCCGGATCCGCCGACCGGTCCGCAGCCGCCGTACCGGGGGGAGGGGCGGTCGTTCTAGCCGCCCTTCGCACCGGTTCGGTGTTCCTTCACGGGCTGCCGAACCAGCGCGGGGTGTCGAGCCGGAACGGGTCCCCGGGGGCGAGCAGTCGCAGGCCGTCCTCGATCCGGCGGAGCTGCTCCTCGCCGAGGGTGGCGGACCACTCGGTGCGCAGTTCCTCGAAGATCCGCGCCGAGCGGACCAGGCAGTCCACGCCCCGGTCGGTGAGCCGGACCACCTTGCGGCGGGCGTCGGCGGGGTCGCTGCCGCGCTCGACGTAGCCGAGCTGCTCCAGGGTCTCGACGGTCTTGCCCGCGGCCTGCTTGGAGACGCCGAGCCGGCGGCCGAGTTCGACGGCGGTGGTGCCCTGGGGGCCGATCGCCTGGAAGACGAAGCCGTGCATCGGGCGCAGGTCGGGGTGTCCTTCGCGGGCGATCCGCTCGTGCAGCTCGTCGATGATCGTGCGGAAGGCCAGCAGCAGGCGCAGCGGCAGCTCGAAGCCGGGCGGGGCGGGTTCGCTTGACACGATAGACAACCTCATTGACCATATAGACAACTCCATTGTCCATCTTAGGGGGTTCCTTCACCATGCCCGTGATCCGCTCCGCCGACGCCCGTCGCACCGAGACCCCGAACGCCGTCATGACCACCCTCGCCTCGCCGACCCAGGGCGCGACCGCCCTCGCCCAGTGGCGGGTCGAGATGCCCGCCGGCCGACAGGGGCCGCTGCACGCCATGGACACCGAGCAGATCTGGACCCTGCTGGCCGGCTCGGCCGAGGTCGACCTCGCGGGCGAGACCCTGACCGTCGCCGCCGGCGACACCCTCGCCCTCCCCGCCGACCTGCCCCGCCGCATCACCACCGCCGAAGGCTTCACCGCCCTCGTCGCCTCCCCGTCCCCCTCCCACGCCTACAACCCCGACGCCCGCACCCCCGAGGGCGCCTGCGCCCTCGCCCCGCGCGACGCCGACCGCCTCCTCCCGGCCTGGATCGCCTGATCCGGCGCCCCGCCCCCTGCCCCTTGCGGCCCCCTGGGCCCGCAGCGCCCGCCCCGGGCCGGGTGTGAGGTGTAGCAGACTGCTCGTGAGCAACCGAGCCGACGGCCGTACGGGCCCCGGCGGATCAGTGAGGAGCGGCATGTCCGTCGTCAAGATCAACGTACTGACGGTGCCCGCCGAGCAGCGCGAGGTGCTGGAGCAGCGCTTCGCCTCCCGGGCCGGCGCGGTGGAGAACTCCGACGGCTTCGAGTGGTTCGAACTGCTGCGCCCGGTCGAGGGGACCGACCAGTACCTGGTCTACACCCGGTGGCGCAGCGAGGAGGACTTCAAGGCCTGGATGGAGGGCCCGATGCAGGCCGCCCACCGTGGTGGCGGCGAGGGTGGCGAGGCCCCGAAGCGGCCGGCCGCCTCCGGGTCCACGCTGTGGTCCTTCGAGGTCGTGCAGTCGGCGGGTCCGAAGGCCTGACCCGGCGGTGGGTAGGCGGCGAACGGCGCGTCCCGGGTTCCGGGGCGCGCCGTTCGTCTGCTTGCTTGCCTTGTCCGGCAAGGGAGTTCAGGCCGCGGCGGCGTACAGGGTCGCGCGTAGGCCGGGGACGGTCTCGCGGTCGGCGCGCCAGACCAGGCGGAGTTGGAGGGGCGGGGGAGCGAGGGGGAGGCGGACGAGGGTGCCGGAGGCGAGCGGCTCCCGGACGGCGAAGTCGGGGAGCAGGGCGATGCCGAGGCCCTGTTCGGCGCAGGCGCGGGTGACGGCGACGCCGCCGGTGCGGACGCGTTCGACGTCGTTGCCGAGCAGTCGCTCGCCGGCCAGCCGGAAGGAGCAGGCCGGGGCGTTCACCAGCAGGCGCTGGCCGCGCAGGTCCTCGCGGGTGAGGGCGGTGGCGCCGCCGAGCGGGTGGGCGGGGGCCGCGACCAGGGCGAGCGGGACGTCCCTGAGGTCGAGGTGGTCGAGCGGGGCGGGCGGCAGGTAGAAGCCGAGTTCGCCGAGCGGTCCGGCGGTGTCCAGGATGAGGGCGGCCTCCAGCGCCCCGGCCGCGACGCCGTCGAGCAGCGCGTCCCGGGCGGTGTCGGTGTGCAGCGCGACGTCCAGGCCGGGACGGCGTTCGGCGAGCCGGGCCAGTACGGCCGGGGCGTGGGTCGCGGCTATCGTCGCCAGCGCGCCGAGCCGGAGCCGGGCGCGGTCGGCGACCACCTCCCGGCGGGCCTGTTCGGCCTGGTCGAGCAGCTTGCGGGCCCAGGGCAGCAGCCGCTCGCCGGCCGCGGTGAGGCTCAACTCGTGCGGGGCGCGGCCGAACAGCTCGGTGTCCAGGCTGTTTTCGAGCGTGCGGAGCTGCTCGGAGACCGAGGAGGGGGCCAGGTCGAGCGCCACGGCCGCGGCGGTGACGGTGCGGTGGGTGGCCACGGCCTCGAAGACGCGCAACTGACGAAGTTCCACTGGTTTCTCCGGTCCCCCCGAACGCCCGCGTGCGGTCGCGGGCCCGCTCGGCCCGCTGGTGGTTCGTGCTGCGGCTCGTGTTGAGGTGTTCGCGATGATCCTGCCGGTGTCGCGGGACAGCGTACGGCGGCGTTCGGGCATTCCGAACGCCGCGCGCGCGATCGCCGGTGGGGCGGATTCCGGGGGCGGGCCGTGGGAGCCGGCGCTCGACCCGGGGCGGCGGTGGCCGACCGGGTCGAGCGGGTGGGACGGTCAAGCGGGCAGTTTCCAGAGCTGGTTGGCGCTGCCCGCGCAGTCCCAGATCAGGAGCCTGGTCCCGTCGGCGCTGCTGCCGCCCCGGGCGTCCAGGCAGCGCTGCGAGCCCGGGTTGACCAGGGTGCCGTCCGGGTGCGGGAGCCAGCGCTGGGCGGCGGTGCCGTTGCAGTCGTAGAGCTGGACGGGGGTGCCGGCGGCGGTGTGGCCGTCGGTGATGTCCAGGCACTTGCCGAGCGCCCGGAGCGAGCCGTCCTGGCGGACGGTCCAGTCCTGGGCGCCGGTGGAGTTGCAGTGGTAGAGCTGGACGGCGGTGCCGTTGGCGGTGTGCGCCCCGTCGACGTCCGTGCACTGCCCGGCGATGCCGGTCAGCGGCCCGCTGGGGCTGGGCGTGGTCCAGCGCTGCTGGGCGCTCGCCGTGCAGGCCTGCAGCAGCAGCCGGCCGTCCGTGACGCTCAGGCACCGGCCGGTCGACGGGTTCAGCAGCGAGGAGTCCGGGCCGCTGCGCCACTCCTGGTCGGCGGTCCGGGTGCAGTCCCGCAGGAGGACGGCGGCGCCGTCGGCGGAGCCGGCCGGGGTGAGGCAGCCGTCCAGGACGCCGATGCTGCCGTCCGAGCCGACGGTGGCGTCCTGGGCGGCCGCACCCGAGCAACTCGTCGCCTCCAGTGACCGGTCGGCGTCCCCGGCGGCGGCCGAGGCGTCCAGGCAGGCGCCGTCGGAGCCGGTGATCCGCCCGGACCAGGTGGAGACGGCGGGGGACGCGGGGGCGTCCACGGTGCCCCGCAGCCGGGGTGCGCGGGAGGAGGAGCCGACGGTGAGACCGTACCGCCCGCCGGGGACGCCCCAGCCGTGCACGCCCTCGTCCCAGACGGCGAAGGCGGAGCGGTCCAGCCGCAGCTCCACGTGGGTCGAGGCGCCGGGCGCCAGGGTGACCTTGTCGAAGGCCTTGAGCTGCTGCGGGGGTTCGCCGGCCGCGGCCGGGAAGGTCAGGTACAGCTGGGGCACCTCGGTGCCGGTCCGGGTGCCCCGGTTGGCGAGGTCGAAGCCGACCCGCACCCGGCCGGCCGGGTCGGGGCCGGTCACGGTGAGGCCGTCGTAGGCGAAGGTGGTGTACGAGAGGCCGTGGCCGAAGGGGAACAGCGGGGCGGTGCCGCTCGCGTCGTACCAGCGGTAGCCGACGCCGAGGCGCTCGGTGTAGTGGTAGACGCCGTCCGTGCCCGGGTACTGGGCGGCGTCCCGGATCGGGGTGGTGTCGGCGGAGGTCGGGAAGGTGACGGGCAGCCGCCCGGCCGGGTCGACGTCGCCGAACAGCACGTCGGCGAGCGCGGCGCCGCTCTGCTCGCCCGGGTACCAGGCCTCGACCACGGCGGGGACCGCGTCCAGCCACGGCATGGTGACCGGCCCGCCGGTGTTCAGCACCACCACGGTGTGCGGATTGGCCCGGGCGACGGCCCGGATCAGCGCTTCGTCCGCCGCGGCGAGGCCCAGCGAGCCGCGGTCGGCGCCCTCGGTCTCCTGGTCACCGACCACCACCACCGCGACGTCCGCGCCGGTGGCTGCCGCGGCCGCCGAGGCCGGGTCGTCGCCGGGGTCGTGGCGCACCTCCGTGTTCGGGCCGACCCGGGCCGCGATGCCCTGGCGGGGCGTCACCGTCTGCTCGGCGTACGGGGTGACGTGCGAGGAGCCGCCGCCGCCGGTGTAGGCGCGGTCCGCCCAGGGGCCGATCACGGCGACGGACTTGAGCCGGGCGGCGTCCAGCGGCAGGGCGGACCCTTCGTTGCGCAGCAGAACCGTTCCGGCAGCGGCGGCCGTCCGGGCGTCGCGCGCTCCGGCGGCCGGATCGACCGGGGGCGCCTGGCCGCCGTCCAGCGCCCCTGTGCGTGCCATCAGCCGCAGCACCCGGCGGACCTGGTCGTCCAGCACGGCCGGGGCGAGCCGGCCGTCCGCCACGGCGGCGGGCAGGGCGGCGAAGTAGCTCGAACCGCCGAACTCCTGGTCCAGCCCGCCCGCGGCGGCGTTGACGGCGGAGTGGGTGGCCGGGTAGTCGGAGCCGACCACCCCGTCGAAGCCCCAGCGGCCCTTCAACACGTCGCGCAGCAGCGGGAAGTTCTCGCACGCCCAGATGCCGTTCACCGGGTTGTAGCCGCACATCGCCGACCAGGCCCGGCCCTCCCGCACGGCCGCCCGGAAGGCGGGCAGCTCGACCTCGGCCAGGGTGCGCTCGTCCACCTCCGAGCCGTACGACTGGCGGTTGTCCTCCTGGTTGTTGGCCGCGTAGTGCTTGACCTGTGCGGCGACGCGCTGGGCCTGGATGCCGCGCACCTCGGCGGCGGCGAGCCGCCCGGCGAGGTACGGGTCCTCGCCCAGCGTCTCGAAGTTCCGTCCGCCCTGGGGGACCCGGACGATGTTCACCATGGGCGCGTACAGCACCTGGTAGCCGCGCGCCCGAGCCTCCCGGCCCAGCACGTCGCCGTACCGGGCGGCCAGCACCGGGTCGAAGGCGGCGGCCAGCGCGACGGGTGCGGGCAGCGCGGTCGCCGGGCGGCCGTCCCGGACCCCGGCCGGGCCGTCGGTCAGCAGCAGCGGCGGGATGCCGAGCCGGGGTACGCCCGCGACGTAGCCGACGGAGTCCACCCCGGAGGGGGCGTCCCGGCCGCGCAGCAGGGTGACCTTCTCGTCGGTGGTGAGCTGGGCGAGGAGGCTCTCGATCCGCTGCTCCGGCGAACCCGGCGCGTCCTTCGGGCGTTCGCTCGGCTCGGCTGCGGCACTGCCGGTCGTGGCGGCCGCCAGCAGGCAGCCGCCGAGGCCGATCCGGAGGATCCGCATCCGCAGGGAGGGACGTCGCATGGCAACCACCACCGATCGACGGAGTCGTGGACGGCCGGGCGGGCCTAAAAGTGACGATCCGTCAAATCTACGATGGTTCGGCCCCGGACGGCAGGTGGCGCGCCAGGGCGTGTCGGGTATGTCCGGGGCGCGCGCCGGGCGGTGCGCGCGCCATCGTCCGCCCCCGGGCCGTCCGCCCCCGGGCCCGCCGCCCCTGAGGCGGGGGCCGGTGCTACGCGGGGGCCGGGGCTAGCTCAGCTCCGCCAGGGCCTGCTGGGCCGTCCGCGTCTTCGGGTGGCCCGCACCGAAGTGCTCCTGCCAGGCGGCGGCGTTGGCCCGGAGGACCTCGCGGGCCTCCGGAAGGCGGCCCTGCGCGGCGAGGACCCGGCCCCGGAGCGTGCCGACCTCCAGGGCGCGGTGGTGGTTCGGCCCGAGCGTGCGCCCGCAGAGCTCCGAGGACTTCTCCAGGGACTGCGCCGCGTCCTTCCCCGACCCGAGCAGCGAGACCGCCGCGACGAGGTGGAGCGCGGCCTCCAACTCCTCCTCGCCGACCGAGTCCGCCGTGGCGCGTTCGAGGGCGGGGCGGAGTATCGGCAGCGCTTCGTCGTGGCGGCCCTGTGCGTTCAGGGCGCGGGCCAGGCCGAGCCGGGCGGTGAGGAGGAACCGGGCGTCCAGGCCCGGGACGCCCGCCGCGTGGTCGAGGGCGGTGCGGGCCTCGGCCTCCGCCTCGACCGCCCGGCCGCCGGCCGTCAGCGAGAACACCAGGGCGTTCCGCGCGGCCAGCCCGAGCGGCACGGCGCCGGGCCCGCCCGAGGCCGCGACCTCCATCAGCGCCCCGGCCTGCTCCTCGGCCTCCTCGAAGCGGCCCAGGTAGACGAGCGCCTGCGCCCGGTCGGACCTGGCCTTGAGCACGCGGGCACTGCCGTCGCCCGCGGTGGCGGTGGCGGCCGTTCGAGTGCGCGCGCCCACACCACCCGGCTCGCCAGGGTCGCGGCATCATCCGGGCCGAACACCTTCGAGCGGATGCGGACCGCCTCGCGGGCCACGGGCTCCGCGTCCCGCGCGCGCCCCCCGTTGAGCAGGCGAACGCCTTCCCGGTGCAGCTCCTGCGCCTTGGAGTCCCGCCACTGCTGGAGCAGTCCCACCTCGTACCCCCCCGTCGACCACGACCGGGCGATGACAGCGGGGTGCCCGGGGTGCCGCCCCGGGCGGCAGGCGCGCCGGTGGCCAGGGCCCAGTAGCGGTCGCCGTACCCGTCGGGACCGGGCTACGGTCCCGGCCCCCGGGCGCCGCCCGCCGGGTCCCGCGAGGGGGTGGGTAGATTCTCGATCATGAAAACGACAACGGGGGACGGTCGGCCGGTGCGGCCGGTGCGGGCGGCGCTCGACCGCCTGGGATCGGCGCATCCGACGGCGGAGCGCTCCCGCGCACTCCTGGGCGGGGCGCTGATCGCCGTCTCACTCCTGCTCTTCGCCTGGATCCTGGTCCTCGGGTCGGCCACCCGAGGGCAGGCCGAGGTCAGGAACTGGTCCACGGTGTGGATCGGCATGGATGTCCTGCAGGTCGCCGGTCTGATCGCCACCGCCAGGCTGCTCGTCCGGCGCTCACGCCTGACCGCCCTGGCCGCCGCCGCGGCCGCGACCCTGCTCCTCCTCGACGCCTGGTTCGACGTGATGACCGCCGAGGGCGGCGGCGCCTGGTACACCGCCCTCGCGATGGCGTTCCTCGTCGAACTCCCGGCCGCCCTCGGGCTCGGCGCCCTGGCCCGGTCCGCCCTGGACTGGTGAGTCGTGGATCGCTGAGTCCTGCCGGCGCCGGCCGATTCCGCTCAACTCGGGCCCCTCGCTGGGTCGATAGCATGATCGTCACACCATCATTGGAGAGTTGCATGCCCGTCGTCATCGCCACGATCAGGACCAAGCCCGGCCGGCGCGACGAAGTCCTGGCCGCCTTCGAGCAGCACGCCCCGGCCATCCACGCCGAGGACGGCTGCGAGCTCTACGCCGTCCACGCCGGCCCCGACCGGATCACCGTGGTCGAGAAGTGGGCCGACCGGGCCGCCCTCGACGCCCACAGCGCCGGAGCGCCGCTGGCCGCGCTCGGCCCGGTCCTCGCCGCCGCCCTCGCCGAGCCCGCCGACGTCGCCGTCCTGGACGCCTTCCCCGCCGGAGACCCGGCCAAGGGCCTCATCTGACCGCGCGTCCTCCTCGCGCGGTCCGCACGGTCCGCACGGTCCGCACGCCCGGGCCAACCGACCCGGGCGTGCGGACCGTCTGGCCCGTCAGGCAGGGTGTGGTGTCCGCCGGGCAGGGGCGCGGTGTCCGCCGGCGGCTACCAGGTGAAGAAGTCCGGCAGTTCCTCGGCGGGCGGCAGCGGTGCGTCCGCCGGGAGCGGGCGGATCTGGACGAAGGCGTGCTCGAACTGGCAGTACGAGAAGGGGTCCATGCCCGGGGCCACCACCAGGGCGTTGTCGCCGCGGCGCCAGACGCGGTACCGCCACCGGTAGCTCGAGTGCGGTTCCCGCTGGTGGCTGAGGTCGTGATCGGGCGGGCCCAGCAGGGTGGTGAACTGCTCTGCCACGGCGTCCAGTTGTTCGTTGAAGGTGTCGGTGTCCTGGTCGGTGCTGCGCTGCCAGCCGGGGAGGGTGCCCCAGAAGTCCTCGGCCATCCCGCCGTCGGGGTCGACGTAGTACTCGTAGGCGAAGGGCAGGAAGAGACTGTCGTCGCCGTACACCAGGTGGCCCGCCGGTGTGCAGGCCTTCTCGTTGAGCTCGCCGAGGTGGTCGCCGGTCGAGCGCCAGCCGGCGTCGGTCATCGCGCGTTCGCCGGCGTCGCCGTCCGTCCAGTCGAGGTCCGCCATCGCCACCAGCCGGGCGGCCAGCTCGGGGCCGACGGGGCAGCTCGCGACGATCCAGGGGGTGTCCTCGTCGTCCTCGGGCTCGTCGAGGTCGGGCTCGGGGGCGAGGGGTGCGTCGGACACTGGGGGACTCCCGTTCTGCTGCTCGGTTCGAACGGTCACCCTAGCGGCGGCCGGAAGTCGACGGGGGCGTCGAAGGCCGCACGGCGGGTGGCCCGGCGCAGGGCGCGCAGGACGGGGGTGCCCAGGGTGAGGCAGAGCACGACGGTGAGGGCGGCGCGCGGGAGGTCCCAGCCCAGGGAGGTGGTGAGGCAGTAGGCGGCGAAGCGGACCAGGTTGGCGGGCAGCGGATCGCCGGGGTGGAAGGAGATGGAGCCGGCCAGGCCGCCGATGTACGGCCAGCCCTGGAGGTTCATGATCGTGCCGTACAGGACGGCGGAGACGGCGCCGTACCCCGCCAGCAGCAGTAGTTCGCGGCGGCCGCGCAGCGTGGCCTGGCCGGGCAGCAGGCCCGCGCCGAGGCAGACCCAGCCCATGGCGAGCATCTGGAACGGCAGCCACGGCCCGACCCCGCCGGTGAGCAGCGCGGAGGCGAACATCGACAGCGAGCCGAGGACGAAGCCGAAGCCGGGGCCGAGGACCCGCCCCGACAGCACCATCAGGAAGAACATCGGTTCCAGGCCCGCCGTCCCCGCCCCCAGCGGCCGCAGCGCGGCGCCGGCCGCGGCCAGCACCCCCAGCAGGGCGACGGACTTGGCGTCCAGGCCCGGCGCCCCGCCGCCCGCCGTACGGCCCTCGGAGATCTGCGCGATGACGACGGCCAGCAGCAGTGGCAGCAGCAGGGCGAACAGCCATGGCGCGTCGGCGGAGTGGCCGACCAGGGCCGAGCCGGTGGAGGCGAGCAGCGGCCAGCCGAAGGCCGTCACGCCGACCAGGGAGACCAGGGACAGCGCCGCGACGGAGCGGCGGCCGAGCGGTACGGGTCTGTTGCTCATGCGTGCAGTGCCTCCGCGACCTGCCGGACGGTGAGCCACGGTCCGGGCGCGAGCACCTTGGCGACCTGCGGCGCGAAGGCGGGGGAGGAGACCACCACCTCCGCGGTCGGGCCGTCGGCGACGATCTCGCCCTCGGCCAGGATCAGGGTGCGGTGGGCGAGTTCGGCGGCGAGTTCGACGTCGTGGGTGGCCAGCAGGACGGCGTGCCCCTCGGCCGCGAGCCCGCGCAGGATCTCGACCAGCCGGGCCTTGGCCGCGTAGTCCAGGCCGCGGGTCGGCTCGTCCAGGAGCAGCACCGGGGGCCGGGCGGTGAGGACGACGGCGAGGGCGAGGGTGAGCCGCTGGCCCTCGGAGAGGTCCCGGGGGTGGGCGGTGTCGGCGATGCCGGGCAGCAGGCGCTCGACCAGGGCGCGGCAGCTGCCCGGGGCGGCCCCGGCGTCCGCGTCCGCGGCGGCGCACTCGGCGGCGACGCTCTCCCCGTACAGCAGGTCGCGCGGGTCCTGGGGGACGAGGCCGACGTGCCGGATCAGTTCGGCGGGGCGGGTGCGGTGCGGGGTGCGGCCGCCGACGGTGACGCGGCCGGAGTCGGGGGCGTGCAGGCCGACCAGGCTGCCGAGCAGGGTGGACTTGCCGGCGCCGTTGCGGCCCATCAGGGCGGCGATCTCGCCGGGGCGCAGCACCAGGTCGACCCCGCGCAGGGCCTGGACCGGGCCGCGGCGTACGGCCAGCCGGTCGACGGCGGCGATCGGGGCGGACGGCCCGGCGGACGGAATAGCGGACGGACCGGACGGACCGGACGGGCCGCCGGGCGCGCGCCCGTCCAGCTCGGCGCGCAGCGCGGCGGCCCTGCGCCGGGCGTCCCGGACGGACAGCGGCAGCGGCCGCCAGCCGGCGAGCCGGCCGAGGCCGACCACCGGCGGGTGCACGGGGGAGTGCGCCATCACCTCGGCGGGCTCGCCCAGCACGGGCGGTTCGCCCGGGGTCAGCAGCAGCACCTGGTCGGCGTACTGGACGACCCGCTCCAGCCGGTGCTCGGCCATCAGCACGGTGGTGCCCAGGTCGTGCACCAGCCGTTGCAGCACGGCCAGCACCTCCTCGGCGGCGCCCGGGTCGAGTGCCGAGGTGGGCTCGTCCAGGACCAGGACGCGCGGGTGCACGGTGAGCACCGAGCCGATCGCGACGCGCTGCTGCTGGCCGCCGGAGAGCGAGCCCAGGGCGCGGTCGCGCAGGTCGGCGAGGCCGAGCAGGTCGAGGGTCTCCTCGACCCGGCGCCGCATCACGTCGCCGGGCAGACCCAGCGACTCCATGCCGTAGGCGAGTTCGTCCTCGACGGTGTCGGTGACGAAGTGCGCCAGCGGGTCCTGGCCCACGGTGCCGACCAGGTCGGCGAGTTCGCGCGGCCGGTGCTCGCGGGTGTCCCGGCCGCCGACGGTGACCCGGCCGTGCAGCACCCCGCCGGTGAAGTGCGGCACCAGGCCGCTGACCGTGCCCAGCAGGGTGGACTTGCCGGAGCCCGAGGGGCCCACCAGCAGGCAGAGTTCGCCCTCCGGCACGGTGAGGTCGACGCCCGCCAGCGCCGGGGCGGCGGAGTCCGCGTACCGGACGGAGACCTGCTCGAAGGTGATCACGATGCCCTCCGGGGCGGGGTCGGGGCGGCGAACGCCGGTACCAGGCCGAGGAGTACGGCCAGAACGGCGGCCAGCGGCAGCTCGGGGACGGTCGGCGGGACGACGGTGGGGGCGAAGGCGGCCGGATCACGCGTCGCGAGGTAGGTGAACAGGGCGGCCACGGCGGCCCCGGAACCGGCGGTCAGCCACTCCGGCAGTGCCCAGGGATCCGGCCGGTAGCGGGATCTGACGGACCGTCGGTTGCCGAGCAGCAGCCCGGCGAAGGCGGCGGCCAGGCCCAGCAGCAGCACCGGCAGCGCCCAGCCGGCGCCCCCGGCGGTCAGCAGCCCGTACGCGGCCAGGCAGACCCCGAGCAGCCCGGCCAGGGTGAGCGCGGCCGTCACCCGGGCCAGTCGGCGCGGCACGTCGGCGGTGCGGCCGAAGCCGCGGGTGTCCATCGCCGCCGCCAGGGCGATCGAGCGCTCCAAGGCGCCCTCCAGGACGGGGAGTCCGACGCTCAGCACGGCCGCGACGCCCTTGTCGGTGCGGCCCCGCAGCCGGCGGGCGGCGCGCAGCCGGCGCACGTCGGCGACCAGGTTCGGCGCGAAGGTCATCGCCACCACCACGGCCACGCCCGCCTCGTAGAGCGCGCCGGGCAGGGCGCGCAGCAGTCGGGCCGGGCTGGCCAGCGAGTTGGCGGCGCCGACGCAGATCAGCAGGGTGGCCAGGCGCAGCCCGTCGTACAGCGCCGCGAGCAGGCCTTCGAGGGTGACCCGCCCGCCGATCCGTACCCCCTGCGCCCAGCTGGGGAGCGGGAGTTCGGGCAGGGTGAACAGCACGTGAGTGCCGGGGACGGGCGAGCCGAGCAGCACCGCGAAGACCAGCCGGATTCCGAGCACCAGCAGCCCCAGGCGCAGGAACGCCCCGTACGAACGCGACCAGGGCGCGTCGCCGCGGCGCGCCGCGACCACGTACCCGGCGGTCGCGGCGAGCAGCAGCAGGAGCACCGGGTTGGTGGTGCGGGTCGCCGCCGCGCCCAGCCCGAGGGCCCACAACCACCAGGCCCCGGGGTGCAGTTGGCGCGGTCCGACGGGCGGGCGGGTGCTGCGGATGGTGCTGCTCACGGATCTGTCCTGGGAACGGGGTCGGGGCGTGCCACGGCAGGCCTCAGGAGTTACGGCGGCGGCGCGCCTGCCAGACGGCGCCACCGGCGAGGGCGGCAACCAGCGCGCCACCGGCGACCAGGCCGAGGTCGGGGCCGCTGCTGTCGCCGCCGTCGCTGCCGCCGGCCTTGGGCTGCGCGGCGGCGCCCGCGTCCACCTGGTCGCCGCAACCGGCCTTCGGGTAGCCGGCGATGGCGCACAGCATCCCGTTGGACTCGTAGCGCAGCGGCGGGGCGACGGCGGCCAGCACCTCGGCCGAGGTGGCGCGCGGTGCGACGCTCGCGCAGGCGGTCCGCGGCTCGGGCGGCGCGGCGGCGGACGCACCGGCGTCCTCGGCCGTGCCGAAGTCCAGCACCACGGCGACCCGCTTGCGGCCGTCCTGGGCGGGGGTGGCGGCGCAGATCCCGTCGAACCCGGCCGCGGTGCGCGGCTTCGCGGCGTCCTGTCCGCCGTCCGGGCTGAGGGCGAACCGCCAGCCGTCCACCGAGCCGTCCGGCGGCACGGCGGTCGCGGGCCCCTGCTGCTGGTACGTCCAGGCCCCGCCGTCGGCTCCGCGCCAGAACGACCAGTACCGGTACCCGGCGGCCTGCGCCGGGGTGGCGCAGGCCAGCAGCGCCAGGGCGCCGAGCAGGGCGAGCGTCAGGCCGGCCGGTGCCCGCCGGGGGCCGCGGCCCCCGGCGGCGTCACGCTGCGCCCGCATCAGAGCTTCGGGTTGCGCTTGCGCTGGAGGCTGAGCAGGAGCCCGCCGCCGACGCCGACCAGCAGGCCGACGATGATCAGCCAGAACTGCCCGATGCCGCCGCTCTTCTCCTTCGCCGGGGCGGCGGCGGTCGAGGGGGCCTCGGCCTTGGGCGTCGGGCCGAGGGCGGTGAGCTGGCCGAGGAGGGCGGCGTCGCTGCGGCGGCCGGCCTGGTCGACCAGCAGGAGGGTGGCGGTGGCCGCGGCGTCGGTGCCGTTCTTGGTCCAGGTGGCGCCCTGCCCCTCCAGCCAGTCGACGGCGTCGGCGGCCTGGTCGGGGTGGCCGCTCTGGATCAGGGCGAGGGCGGCCCAGGCGGTGGCGGTGTAGTCGGGCTTGGGTTCGGCGCCGGGGGTGGTGAGGGTGAGGTGTCCGCCGTCGGTGCCGAGCTGGGCGGCGAGGTAGGCGCTGACGGCCTCGCCCGCCTCGGCGTGCGGCACGGTGGCGGGCGCGGAGCCGTCGGCGCAGGCGAGCGGCTTGGCGGTGGCGTCGGCGTGCACCGAGGAGGCGACCGGCAGGTGCCCGCCGGCGGCGGCGAGGGCGGCCTGGGCGGTGGCGAGGGTGTTGGGGGCGAGGGTGCCGGCGGCCGGGTCGGGCTGGAAGGCGAAGGCGCCGCGCTGGTCGGCGGGGGCGGCGCAGCCGAGCTGGAAGCGGGCGAGGCCGTCGAAGGCGTTCTTCCCGGCGGCGCCGCCGGTGCCGGGCTTGGCGATGCTCGCCGGGTCGGTCCGGGCGGCGAGCAGCGCGTTGACGACGAGGCCGGTGGAGTTGGCGTCGCCGGGGTTGCCGGGGTTGTAGGCCCAGCTGCCGTCGGCGTTCTGGTTGGCCTTGAGCCACTGGAGGCCCTTGTCGACGGCGCTCTGGTGCCCGCCGAGGGCGACCAGGGCCTGGAGGGCGACGGCGGTGGCGTTGCTGTCCTCGGTCTTGGGGTCGCAGGCCGCGCCGGCGGCCCGGTAGGAGGGCCAGCCGCCGTCCTCGCACTGCTGTCCGGTGAGCCAGTTGACGGCGGAGTCGGCGGGGGTGACCTTGGCCGCCGTCAGCGCGGTGAGCGCGAGGGACTGTCGCCAGACGCCGTCGTACGTCGGGTCGCTCTTGCCGTACAGGCCGTCCGGGGCGGCGGCCGTGGGCGACGGGCTGTCGGCGAGGGCCGGTCCGGCGGAGAGGCCGGCGAGCAGCGCGGCGGACAGGGCGGCGGCGCCCAGACGGGCGGCGGTCAGCATGGTGCGGGTGTGCCTTTCGGTGAGCGGTGGTGGGCCCCGGCGGGGGCCGTTCCGTAGTCCTCGACGGGTGCCGGGCGGGTGCGGGTGCCCGGCTCGCCGCTCGTCCCTCCCCGGGTGCCCCGGCTCGCCCGGGGCGCCGGGGGCGCGGTCGGGCTCACGGTTGCGGGTCAGCGCCGGATTCGCACCGGCTTCCCCCGGGGGAGGAGCGGGATGGAGTTGTGCTGCCCGTCGACTCTAACCGCCGGGCCGCGGCGCGCGGGTCGGCCGGGGCGGCGCAGAGCTGGAACAGGTTCCAGAAATCGCCCCCGGTGGCCGCCCCGGCGGCCGGGGCGCTCAGGGCAGCGTGAGCAGCCGGGCCGCGGTGTGCAGGTCGGCCCGGACCTCGGCGATCGAGGCGCGCCCGGAGAGCCAGGCGACCAGGGCCGAGTGCCAGGTGTGCTCGATGACCCGGACGGCCGCGCGCTGGCCCTCGCTGGGCGGGCCGGACTGCCCGATCGCGTCCAGGATGAGCTGTCCGGTGGCGGCGCTGACCTGGTCCACCTCGGTGCCGACCGAGCGGTCCGCGAAGCTGAGCGCCCGAACCATCGCCTCGGCCAGCAGCGGCTCGCGCTGGAGCGCGTGGAAGGCCCGGGTGAGGGCGTCGGCGACCCGCAGGGCCGGCTCGGGATCGGTCGGCGGGTGCCGCCGGATGTGCTCCTGGAGCCCCTGGAGCTGCTCCAGCATGACCGCGACCAGCAGGTGGACCTTGGACGGGAAGTACCGGTACAGCGTCCCGAGGGCGACCTGCGCGCTCTCCGCGACCTCCCGCATCTGCACCGCCTCGTACCCGCCGCGGGCGGCCAGCGCGGTGGCGGCGCGCAGGATGCGCCGCCGCCGCTCGGCCTGGCGCGCGGACAGCGGCGGCTCGCCCGGCGCGGGGGAGGCGGGGCTCACGGACGTGGTCGGCGACGGCAAGGGTGCTCCCGGGGGGCGCGTGGGTGGCGGCGTGCTCCAGAAAGGTCGACCGGAAGTCGACCCGCGGTCGACCCGCGGTCGGTCGGGCCCGGCGTGGCGGGAATCACCAGCCCTGGCTCCTGAGCGAAAGCTACGGGCCGGTATCTTCGAGGTCTCTCATTGTTCACATGGTCGATGACGAGTTCCACAGCCACTGAAACCTGATCTACTTTAGCGATCGGTGCCACCGTTGGGCGCCGCTCGCACCGATAGCAGCCAGAGATGAGGGCCGAGGATGACCGCGCAGCCGCTGCGGATTGCCCTGCTGTCATACCGCGGGGACCCGTTCTGCGGCGGTCAGGGCGTGTACGTACGGCACCTCTCCCGCGAGCTGGCCCGGCTCGGCCACCACGTGGACGTGATCGGCGCCCAGCCCTATCCCGTGCTGGACGAGGTCGAGGGCCCCGGCTCGGTCCGCCTGGTCGAGCTGCCCAGCCTGGACCTCTACCGCGCCGACGACCCCTTCCGCACCCCGGCGCGCGGTGAGTTCCGCGGCCCGGTGGACGTGCTGGAGTTCGCCACCATGCGCACCGGCGGCTTCCCCGAGCCGCTCACCTTCTCGCTGCGCGCCCGGCAGTACCTGGCCCGGCACAAGGGCCGCTACGACGTGGTGCACGACAACCAGACCCTCGGCTACGGCCTGCTCGGCCTGGCCCGGCACGGCTTCCCGCTGGTCACCACGATCCACCACCCGATCACCGTGGACCGGCAGTTGGAGCTGGACGCGGCCACCACCCGGGGCAAGCGGCTGTCGCTGCGCCGCTGGTACGCCTTCACCCGGATGCAGCGCCGGGTCGCGGCCCGGCTGGACCACGTGATCACCGTCTCCGGCACCTCGCAGCGCGAGATCGCCGAGCACCTGGGCGCCGCCCCCGGCGCGATCTCGGTGGTGCCGATCGGCGCCGACACCCGGCTCTGGTCGCCCTCGGCGCGGATCGAGCGGGTCCCGGGCCGGATCGTCACCACCTCCAGCGCGGACGTGCCGCTCAAGGGCCTGGTGTACCTGGTCGAGGCGCTGGCCAAGGTCCGCACCGAGCGGGACGCCCACCTGGTGGTGGTCGGCAAGCCGCAGAAGGAGGACGGGCCGGTGGCCGAGGCGGTGCGCGGCTTCGGGCTGGCGGAGCACATCGAGTTCCGCACCGGGCTGAGCGACCGGGAGCTGGTCGACCTGTACCGCTCGGCCGAGGTCGCCTGCGTCCCGTCGCTGTACGAGGGCTTCTCGCTGCCGGCCGCCGAGGCGATGGCCACCGGCACCCCGCTGGTGGCGACCACCGGCGGGGCGATCCCCGAGGTGGCCGGGCCGGACGGCGTGACCAGCCTGGCGGTGCCGCCGGGGGACGCGGGCGCCCTGGCCGCCGCGCTCGGCCGGCTGCTGGACGACCCTGAGCTGCGCGCCGAGCTCGGCGCGGCCGGCCGGGAACGGGTGCTGGCCCGGTTCACCTGGGAGCGGGCCGCCGAGCTGACCGCCGAGGCGTACCGCGCGGCGATCGCCACCGGCGTCGGCGCCCGGGCCCGCTCCGGGCCGGGCTGGCGGTACGTGCCCTGAGGGGCGCGCCCGTGAGCGAGTCGCTCCGGGCGTTGAGGCGTGTGTGACCTGACGAAGCGTCAAGGACGCTTGGTGGCAATAGGAATGGGAGCCCTGCAGTGCTGACCGTCGATTTCTCGCGCTTCCCGCTCGCCCCCGGCGACCGGGTGCTCGACCTGGGCTGTGGCGGGGGCCGGCACGCGTTCGAGTGCTACCGCCGCGGCGCCAACGTGATCGCCCTCGACCAGAACGCCGAGGAGATCGCCGAGGTCACGAAGTGGTTCGCGGCGATGGAGCAGGCCGGCGAGGCCCCCGAGGGTGCGTCGGCGGTCGCGATGGAGGGCAATGCGCTGGCGCTGCCGTTCGAGGACGACTACTTCGACAAGATCATCATCTCCGAGGTGATGGAGCACATACCCGATGACAAGGGCGTGCTCAACGAGATGTTCCGGGTCCTCAAGCCGGGCGGCCTGCTCGCCGTCACCGTGCCGCGCTGGCTCCCGGAGAAGATCTGCTGGGCGCTGTCCGACGAGTACCACGAGGTCGAGGGCGGCCACATCCGGATCTACCGGGGCGACGAGCTGCTCGGCAAGCTCAAGGACGCCGGCCTGGAACCCTACGGCACCCACCACGCGCACGCCCTGCACTCGCCGTACTGGTGGATCAAGTGCGCGGTCGGCGTGGACAACGACAAGGCGCTGCCGGTCAAGGCCTACCACCAGCTGCTGGTCTGGGACATCGTCGGCACCCCGGTGATCAGCTCGATCACCAAGGCCGCCGAGAAGGCGCTCAACCCGCTCATCGGCAAGAGCTTCGTCGCCTACGCCGCCAAGCCGAACAAGGTCGAGCGCGCACCGGGCGGGGCGGAGTGACCGCCGCCGTCCCCGAGGTGCTGCTGCTCGACGGGGTGCTGGACGCCGAGCAGGCGGCCGACACCGTGCGCAGCATCCTGGCCGAGCAGCGCCCCGACGGCGCCATCCCCTGGTTCGCGGGCCACCACCTCGACCCCTGGGACCACACCGAGGCCGCGATGGCCCTGGACACCGCCGGCGAGCACGCCGCCGCCGAGGCCGCCTACCGCTGGCTCGCCTCCCGGCAGAACCCGGACGGCTCCTGGTACGCCGCGTACACCGACGGCGCGGTCACCGACCGGGCCAAGGAGAGCAACTTCTGCGCGTACATCGCCGTCGGGGTCTGGCACCACCACCTCAGCACCGGCGACGACGCCTTCCTGGAGTGGATCTGGCCGGTGGTCCGGCGGGCGCTGGACTTCATCGTCGGCCTGCGGCTGCCCGGCGGCCCGATCGCCTGGCGGGTCGACGAGAGCGGTGCCGCCACCGGGGAGGCGCTGCTCACCGGCTCGTCCAGCATCCTGCACGCGCTGCGCTGCGGGCTGGCCGTCGCCGACTACCTGGAGGAGCCGCAGCCCGACTGGGAGCTCGCGGCCGGCCGGCTGCGGCACGCCATCGCCCACCACCCCGAGCGGTTCCTCGACAAGGACCGCTACTCGATGGACTGGTACTACCCGGTGCTCGGCACCGGCCTGCGCGGCGACGCGGCGGTGGCGCGGATCGAGCGGGACTGGGAGCGCTTCGTCGTCCCCGGCCTCGGCGTGCGCTGCGTCAGCGACCGCCCGTGGGTGACCGGCGGCGAGAGCGCCGAACTGGCGCTGGCGCTCTGGGCGATCGGCCAGTCCGACCGCGCGGTGGACATCCTGCGCTGGATCCAGCGGCACCTGCGGCACGAGGACGGCTCGTACTGGACCGGGTACGTCTTCGAGGACGACGCGATCTGGCCCGAGGAGCGCACCACCTGGACGGCCGGGGCGCTGCTGCTCGCGGTGGCCGCGCTCGGCGGGGACCCGGCGACCGTCGCGGTCTTCGGCGGGGACCAGCTGCCCGCCGGGCTGGTGGTCCAGGACTGCTGCTGACGGCACGACCGCTGCTGACGGCACATGGAAGGGGGGGGGGCGGGGGGGGGGGGCCCCCCCCCCCCCCCCCCCCCCCCTTCCCGTCTCCGTCGCGCGGCTCGGGTCCGCGCCGTGGCGTCAGCCGCGCTGGATGCCCGTGGTGTCGGCCAGCACGCCCTGGGTGCCGTCCGGCAGCTGGGCGACCAGGGCCGCGCCGCGCTGCTCGACGGCCAGGTACCAGGTGCCCGGCACGACCTCGCCGACCGGGGCGCCGGCCGGGTTGTCCTTCGGGGCCAGCTGGCGCGGGGCCGGGACGGCGAACCAGAAGGGCTGGAAGTCCGCCGCCGGGGCGGCCGGCTGCGGGGCACTCGGCTGCGGGGCCGGCACGGCGGCGTCCTGCGGACCGGCCACCACCGGCTGGCCCGGCTGCGGCTGGCCGGCGGCCGGGTAGCCGTAGCCACCGGCCGGCTGGGCGCCGAAGGCCGGGTCGTGGCCCTGGTTCGGGTAGCCGTACTGGCCGGGGCCGGGCTGACCGGGGGCACCCGGGTGGCCGGGCTGACCCGGCATCGGGTAGCCGCCCTGGTACGGGACGGCCGGGCGCTCGGTGACCAGCGGGGCCTTGAGTGCCGGCACCAGCGGTGCGGCCGCGGCCGCACCGGCCAGCACGACCAGCGAGATGAGGCCGAGCCAGGCGCCGAAGCCGTGGCTGAGCGTGGTGGCGCTCGGGCCTCCGCCGAGCGCCCAGACCGAGGTCCAGAGCGCGGCGACGCTGAACGCGATGCCCCACTGGTCCAGCCGCAGGCCGAGCACCTGGCGGTTGGCCGCGGCGGCGCCCTGGAAGCGCTGCACCAGGATCAGGACGGCTGCGGCGATCCCCAGGAGGTAGATCGACGGCAGGATGGGGAACAGCTGGGTGCTCCACGCGTTCTGCGAGGTGTCCCCGCAGTACCGGCCGCTGCAGTCCACGGTCCAGTAGGGCAGGAAGGAGGCGATGAACAGCAGGACGGCCGCGCCTGCGACGGCGGCGTCTCCCCTGGTGAGAGCGCGCAGATTCACTTACGTTCCCCTCGTTGACGTGTCGTGGACGGTGCTTCGTGCGGTCGGGCTGACCGGCCGAAACTCCCGAACGGACCAGAAGCCTAGGCCCAACCGTCCTGCCGGTGCACGGCGGGACCGGGAACGGGTCGAAGTCGTTGCAAACCGTGCCGAGCCGGTGGGTGCCCGCCGGTCGGCCCCGTACGCCCCAACTCCCTTGCCCGGTCCGGTCAGTGGGTGGTCAGGAAGGCGCCCAGCGCGTCGGCGATCCCCTGGGCGGCCAGCTGCCGCCACTGAGGGTCCGTCATCCGCCCGGCGTCCGCGGAGTTGCGCATGTTACCGCACTCGATGAACACCTTGGGAACCGCGGAGAGGTTGAGGCCGCCGAGGTCGGAGCGGGTGTCCAGGCCCTGGTCGGCGATGTAGTCGGCGTACGGCTCGCCGGTCGCGGCGTGGAAGCGGTCGCGCAGCAGCAGGCCCAGCCGGTGCGAGGGTTCGACGATCGCGGAGTTGTCCGCCTTACCGGCGACCACCTTGGCGGGCATGATCACGTGGAAGCCGCTGCCGCTCGCCGGGGCGCCGTCGGCGTGCACCGACAGCGCGACGTCCGCGTGGGCGTCGGCGCCCGCCCTGGCCCGCTCGTCGACGCACGGGCCCCACGGGCGGTCGCCGTCCTGCACCATGACGACCTTGGCGCCCCGGGCGGTGAGCAGGGCGCGGGCCCGGCGGGTGACGTCCAGGGTGTAGTCGGCCTCGGTGTAGCCCGCGTTGGTCTCGGTGCCGGTGGTGTCGCACTCCTTGTGGCCGTTGCCGACGTCCACCTGGCGGTTGATCTCGGTGGGGTGGGAGAAGTTGCCGGGGTTGTGGCCGGGGTCGAGCACCACGGTGCGGCCGGCCAGGTCGGCGCCGCCGGCCGGGGCCTGCGGGGTGGCGGCGGATGCCGGCGTGTCGGTGGGTGCCGGCGTGGCGGTGGGCGTGCCGGGCGTGGTGCCGCCGGTCGACGGGGCCTGCGGGGTCGCCGGGGCCGGGCCGGTGGACGCGGCGCCGGCGGGCGGTGCCGCGGCGGGCTGTGCGGCGGCCGTGGCGGCCGCCGGGCCGGAGTGGTCCAGGGACCGCCAGCCGAACCAGCCCGCCGTGCAGAGCGGAACGGCCACCGCCACCGCGGTGGCGGTGCGCAGCAGGGCGGAACGGCGGGGGGCGGGGGAGGTCGGGCCGGTCACGGGTGGTTCAGATCCTGTCCGAGGTGGGCGGGGTGAGACCGTAGGCGTCCGCGATCAGCTTCCACTTGGTCAGGAAGTCGTTCTTCGCCTGGGTCGCCTGGGGGTTGAGCTCGTCCGCGTGCTTCTTGTCCGGAGTGCTCGGCGCGTTGCCGGAGCAGCCCTGCTTGGCCACGGCGCGCGCCCAGGCCGCGTACGCCTTGTCGATGTCGGCGGACAACTGCCAGGCGGACTTCAACGAGTTCACCGCGTCCGCGCCGCCCGGGACGTCCGTGACGCTCAGCTTGGCGAGCTTGCCCAGCAGCCCCTGGCGCTGGCCGGCCCCGCTGTCGAAGACCTGCGCCGCGCTCTCGATGTCGGCCTTGGACGGGCAACTGCTGACCTTGGCGACGGCGTTGCCGATCTGCGTCCTGGCGTTGCCGCCCTCGGTGAGCAGCCCGTCCAGCGCCTGGGCCTGGGCCTTGGCGTTGGGGCCGGCCGTGGTCGCGGACGGGGTCGGTGTGTCGGAGGGGGTGGCCGTGGCGCCGGGCGCGGCGTCCGTGCCGGTGGGCGCCGGGGTGGGCGGCGGGTTGCCGGAGCTGTTCGCGTTCGTGGCCGACGGGGCGGGCGCGGCCTGGCCGCCCTGGTCGCCGCCCTGGGCCGCGTACAGCAGGCCGCCGCCGACCGCCAGCACCAGCAGCACCGCGAAGCCGATCAGCAGCGGGGCCCGGCGGTTGCCCGGGTGGTCCCCGTCGTCCTCGTGGTCGGGCGGGAGGGCGGCCGGGTGGTCCGGCTGGGCCGGGTATGGCTGGGCGCCGTACGGCTGGGCGCCGTACGGGCCTTGCGGGGTCTGGGGGGCCTGCGGGGCCTGTGGGGCCTGCGGGGTCTGCGGGTAGGGCGGTGGCGGGTACCCGTACCCGCCCTGCTGGTCCGGGGCCTGCTGGTACGGGTGGCCGGCCGGGGGTGGCGGCGGGTAGACGTACCCGGGGCCGGGGAGCGGACCGCCCTGGGGGCCGCGCTCCTGTGGGGTTGCGTGCGAGGGGAACGGCGCGGCCGGGGGCGGGGTGACCCGGGGGAGGGCGGCGGTGGGCGCGCCGGGGCCCGGGGGCGGGGGCGGAGGGGTGGCCGGGCCCGACATGTCCGGCGCCGGGCCGAAGCCCGGGGCGGTGGACAGGTACGGGCGGCCGCCCAGCGGCGGGTCCTGGTCGTCGGCCGCGCCCGGGGCGGGGGCCGCGGGCGGTGCGGCGGGGGCGGTCCCGGCGTCCGGGCGCTGCGGATTGCGGACCCAGCCGCCCGCGCCGCCGCGCGCGGTCGGGTCCCAGACCGCCGGAGCGGTGTTGTGCTGGTCCGTCATGTGCCGCTAGCCCCCACCGTCCGCCGATGCTCTGCCTGGTGCTGCCGCCTGTGCCGCAGCCGCCTGGTGCTGCGCGGACACCGTACCGTTCGACCCCTCGCCCGACAGCCCAGGCACGACGTTAGAGCATCGGGGCGGGGCCGCGGGGGGTATCTCACGGGGCGGTCGGGGGCGGTGGGCGGGGGCTGGGGCCGGGTGTGCGGGACCTCAGACGGCGGCCCGGCGCAGGACGCGCAGCGAGCCGGTCACCGAGACCTCCTCGAAGCCCTCGGCCAGCGCCCGCAGGTACACCCGGTAGGGCGCCTGACCGCCGTCCGCCGGGTCCGGGAACACGTCGTGCACCACCAGCAGGCCCTCCGGGGCCAGGTGCGGCGCCCAGCCCTCGTAGTCGCCGGTGGCGTGCTCGTCGGTGTGCCCGCCGTCGATGAAGACCAGGGCGAGCGGGCGCCCCCACAGCGCGGCGATCTGCGGCGAGCGGCCGACCAGCGCGACCACGTGCTCCTCCAGCCCCGCCGCGTGCAGGGTGCGGCGGAACCGGGGCAGGGTGTCCATCCGGCCGACCTCCGGGTCCACCAGGGTCGGGTCGTGGTACTCCCAGCCCGGCTGCTGCTCCTCCGAGCCGCGGTGGTGGTCCACGGTCAGCGCGACCGTCCCGGCCTCCCGGGCCGCGGCGGCCAGCAGGACCGCCGAGCGGCCGCAGTAGGTGCCGATCTCCAGCACCGGCAGCCCGGTGCGCCGGGCCGCCGCCACCGCCGCCCGGTAGAGCGCGAGGCCCTCGTCCACTGGCATGAACCCGGTGGCCGCCTCGAACGCCGCCAGCACCTCCGGCGCCGGGCGGGCGCCCTCCAGCAGGTCGGACATGCGGTGCTCCTCGGGGGTTCGGGCGGCGGACGGACGTGCTCGGACCCTACTCGACGGTAGCGGGGCGGGCGCCGGGAGGTCGGCCGGTCCGGTCGGCGGGGCCGTCGGCCGCTGTCCTCGGCGGGGGCCGTCGCCGGGTGCCGTCGGCCGGTGCCGTAGGGCCGGTGTCGTCAGCCGGCCAGCAACTCGGCGGCGATCCGGGCGCGGTGCGGGGCCAGCTCGACGGCGATCGCCCCGGCCTCGGCGGCGCTGGCGGTGACGGCCGCCTCCCGGTCCGCGGCGCGCTCCGCCAGCGCGATCCGCAGCTGGGTCGGCGGGTGGGAGCCGTCCACGGCGGACCGGTCACGGGCGCTCAGCCGCAGCAGGCGCTCCCGCTCGGTGGCGGGGACGGTGGCGAGCTGCTCGCGCACCCGATCCCAGAGCTGGTCCGGGGCGGGCGGCGCGGGGGCGTCCTCGGCCCGACGGTTCCGGCTGCGGACCACCCGGGGCCGTCCGCGCTCCTCGGCCCGGACCCGGTGGACCGCCGTGGCCACCGAGCCGCAGTGCAGCAGCGCCGTCAGCATGCCCCGGGCCGCCTCGCCGCCGGCCACCCGGACGGCGAGGGTGTCCGCGTGGTACTCGGCCTGCTGCCCGGCCCGGGAGGTGAGCCGGTCGAACAGCACCAGGCCCTGGTGGAGCAGCCAGGCGACGCCCCGGAGCACCAGCCGGCCGAGGGCCGTGCCGAGCCGCACCAGCAGCGAGACCTCGTCCCGGCCCGTGACGTACCCGTCGTGGCCCGGGCGGGCCATCTGGTACCAGGCCCGGAGCGCCGAGATCGCGCTGTACAGCCAGAACGAGCGCCGCCGGTCGCCGTTGACGTGGTGGCCGAACTCGTGGCCGAGCAGCGCGACCCGCTGCCGGTCGTCCAGCACCTCCCAGAGCTGCAGCCCGATCCGCAGGACCGACCGGCGGCGCAGTCCGACCAGCCCGTACGAGGCGTTGAACTCGTCGGTGACCTGGATGACGTCCACCGGCCGGGCGCCGACCTCGGCGGCCACCCGGTCCGCCAGCCCGTACAGGGCCGGCGCCCCGGCGCGGTCGAGCACGGTCTCGTCCTTCGGCACCCGCCCGAGCCGGGGCCGCAGTGCCACGGCGATCACCAGCACCACCGCGCCGATGCAGCGCTGCACGACGGTTCCGGCGAGCAGCAGCCAGAGCGCCAGGGCGAAGGTGCCGACGGTGACGAGGTGGATCACCCCGGCCGCGGCGGAGGCCAGCAGCCAGTCCCGGCGGGCGGTGGGGGTGGCGCCCCCGGCGGCCTGCTCCTGGAACAGCCGGTCGGTGCGGTCGGCGGCGGCCCGCTCGCGCCGGGTGGGCGCGGGGGCGGTGTCCGCCCCGGGCGCGAGGTTCCAGTCGCAGGCGGGGCACCAGGCGAGGAAGCGGGGATCGTCGGTCAGGGCGGCGCGGCAGCGCGGGCACGGCGAACCGTGGGCGGGCGCGCCGGGGGCGGCTGCGGCGGGGGAGGTCGCGGCGGGTGAGGCTGCGTCGGGGGCGGCGGGTGAGGCGGCGGGGTCGGGGGGCGTGAGCACGGCGATCATGATGGCGGGCCGGACCGCCGCCGTGCAGAGGGCTTGTTCGTATTGTGATCAGTCCGCCGGCCCGCCGCCCCCCGCGCCGTTCTGGAACGCGTTCTAGTAGGTGCCGGGCGCCCGTGCCAGAATCGCCCCGACCCTTGACCCGAGGCACACCGGGAGCAGCCCCATGCGCGCAGCCGTCCTGCACAAGACCGGCCAGGACACCCTCGACGTCCGCGAGGACGTCACGGCGCTCGGCTTCGGACCGGGCAGCGTACGGGTCCGGATGCGCGCCGCCAGCCTGTGCCACTCGGACCTTTCCGCGATGAGCGGCGTCCTGCCGCAGCCCGCGCCCTTCGTCCCCGGGCACGAGGGCGCCGGGGACGTCGTCGAGGTCGGCGAGGGTGTCACCGGCGTCGCCCCGGGCGACCGCGTGGTGCTCTGCTGGATGGCCCCCTGCGGACGCTGCGCCCACTGCGAGCACGGCCGCGGCCACCTCTGCATCGCCAGCCTGCGGCGGCTCGGCGCCCCCGGCTTCCGGCTCGCCGACGACGGCACCGAGGCCTCCGGCTTCTACGGCACCGGCGCCTTCGCCGAGGAGGTGGTGGTCGCCGCCGACGCGGTGATCAAGGTGCCCGCCGACCTGCCGTACGAGGCCGCCGCCCTGATCGGCTGCGGGGTGACCACCGGCATCGGCGCCGCCGTCAACACCGCCCGGGTCGAGCCCGGTTCCTCGGTCGCGGTGATCGGCGCGGGCGGCGTCGGCGTGGCCACCGTCCAGGGCGCCCGGGTCTGCGGCGCCGCCCGGATCACCGTGGTCGACCCGGTCGCCTCGCGCCGCGAACGGGCCCTCGCTTTCGGTGCCACCGAGGCGATCGCCCCCGAGGAACTCAAGTCGTTCGCCAAGGGGTTGCCCGGCGGCGGCTTCGACCACGTCTTCGAGGCCGTCGGCCGCGCGGCCACCGTCCGGGCCGGCTACGACGCCGCCCGGCGCGGCGGCGCCGTCGTCGTCATCGGCGCGGGCGCGCAGGACGACCTGGCCCAGTTCACCATGGGGGAGCTGTTCTTCAACGAGAAGCGGCTGCTGCCCTCGCTGTACGGCGGGGCGCCGGTCGCCCGCACGATCGCCCTGGTCGTGGACCTCTGGCGGGCCGGGCGGATCGACCTCGACGGGATGATCACCCACCGGGTCGGGCTGGCCGAGGTGAACCTGGCGATCGAGCAGATGCGCAGCGGCGAGGCGCTGCGGACGGTGATCTCGCTGGACTCCTGACGCCCCGCCCCACCTGCCCCACAGCTCGGTGGGGGTGACATGTGCGAGGGCCCGCCGGGGAGTCTCCTCGGCGGGCCCTCGCGGGGTGTTGTGTCGGTGTGTTTCCTCGGATCAGCCCCGGGCGCCGGCAGCGCGGTGGCGGCCGTGCGGGTCCGCCCCGGGGGTGTCGTCGGCGGCCGAGCCGCCGCGGTGGCGACCGTGCGCCGCGGTGTCCTCGGCCGTCTTCTCGTCGGCGTCGGTCCCGTAGACCGCGGGGCCGGTGGTGTCGGTGAGGGTGTCGGACATGAGAATCGTCTTCCGTGCGAGGGTGCAGGTCATCGGCGCCCGCCCGGTGCCTGCGGCACACGGTCGGGTCCCCGATCGGGCGCGCGGAACGCGCCCACAGCCGGTGATCGCGGCCCGTGGCCCCGGCCACCATAACGGCCGGGACGGACGAGATCCTATCGACCTCATGGGGCGAGTCCCGCCCCGCCCGCCCTGCCCGTAACCCCCGGGGCCGCCCTCGACGAACCCAGCCAGTGGCCGACGAGTTCGCGGTAGAACGGTGACAGCACCTGGAGGTCGCCGTGCCGGGCCAGCAGCCCGCGACCGCCGTCCAGCAGCAGCACCCGGTCCGCCCGCAGCGCCGAACTGATCCGGTGCGCGACCACCACCAGCGTCCCCGGCCGCTCGGCGAACGCCCGCTCCACCCGCTCCTCCGCGGCCGCCTCCAGCTGACAGGTCGCCTCGTCCAGCACCACCACCGGCGAGTCCGCCAGGTACGTCCGCACCAGGGCCAGCAACTGGCGCTCACCGGAGGAGAGTTCACCCGGATCGCGCAACGTGCCGGCCAACCCGCCCAAGCGCGCCACCAACTCGTCCGCCCCCAGCCGCCCGACGGCCTCCGCGACCTCCCGCTCGGACGCGCCCGGGGCGAGCCAGGTCAGGTTCTCCCGCACCGACCCCGGGAACACGTACGCCTCCTGCGGCAGCAGCGCCACCCCGCGCGGGCCGCCCCCGACCACCACCGCCCCCGCCGTCGGCGCCACCAGGCCCGCCAGCAGCCCCGCCAGGGTCGACTTCCCCACCCCGCTCGGCCCCACCACCGCCACGTGCTCCCCGGGGCGGAACTCCGCGTCCAGCCCGTCCAACACGGCCGGAGCGCCCGGCGCGTGGGCGTAGCGCACCGCGAGCAGGCGGACCGCGCCGAGCGGCACGCCGTCGGCGGGGGCGTCGGTGGGGACGGGGGTGGGGACGGGGGTGGGCTCGGGCGTGGGGGTCGATTCCGCCAGGCGGTCCAGCACCACACCGAGGTTGAGCAGCCAGCCGCCGACCGTGCCCGCCAACGTCCTGACGGCCGGGTCCAGTTGCTGGAGGAGATAGGTGGCGACGCCGAGCAGCCCGCCCGCCGTCAGCACGTCGTGCGCCAGCAGCCAGGGCGCCGCCGCCAGGACGGCCAGGACCGGCAGCCGCCCGCCGAGCGCCACCACGAGCGCGCGCTGGGCCGACGCCCGGCCCAGCGCCCGGGAGGCGGCCGCGCTCTCCTGCGCCACCCCGGTCAGCGCCCGGGCGACGGCGTCGGACGCACCCGTCGCCTGCACGTCGCGCAGTCCGCGCAGCGCCCGCCCGGCCTCGGCGGCGAGCCGCTCCTCGGCCAGAACCGCCGCCCGCCGCCCGGCCGCCAACGGGCGCAGCAGCCGTACGAACAACAGCCCGGCCACCAGCAGCGGCACCAGCACCAGCGGCAGCACGGCCGGCGCCAGCAGCGCCAGCCCGACCAGGGCGGCGACCAGCGTGACCCCCATCCCGCGCAGCGTGCGGAGCAGCGTCGCGGTCAACTGCCGTACGGACTCCACCTGTTCGGTCAGCCGCGCGACCGCGGCCGGATCCGCCCGGGGCCGCGCCAGCGCACCGCGGACCACCCGCTCCACCAGCGCGTCCCGCAGCGGCTCCACCACCCCGGCGAGGTACGGGAACCCGGCCCGCGCCGCGTACGCCCGGACCGCCATGGCGGCCCCGAACCCGCCCAGCCAGGCCACCCCGACCCCCGGCCGCCCGGCCAGGAACCCCTGATCGACGGCGGCCGACACGAACAACCCGGACAGCAGCGGCGGCACCGCCTCCACCCCTGACCAGAGCAACAGCCCCACCAGAGGCCGCCGCACCCTCGACAGTTCCCCCAGCAGGACCCCCACCCCCGGCGCCGCCCGCGAGGCCCGCCGCCGACGCCTGGCCACCGCCGCGCTCGTCCCCGGGCGTGCGAGCGGCGGCGTCGAGGCCCCGGGTCGCAACGCCTCGGGCGTCGGCACCCGTGCTCCGTGCCGGGTGGCCAGCCGCGCCAGCCCAACTCGCGCGGCCCGCACCGGCCGGGCCGACGGCACCCCAGGCCGCGCCGCCCGCCGCCGACCCCCGCGCACCGGCGCCCCCGACCCAGGCCGCAGGCCCTCAGCCACGACCGCCCCTTACCTCGGGTTGCGCGGGCCGCCTTGCCCTCGCACCCCCAGCTGCCGACGCGCTCGCCCCGGGTCGCGCGAGCGGCGTCGCCGACGCCCTCAGCCGTACCTCCCCGGGAGTTGGCGCCCGCACTCCGCGTCGCGTGGCCAGCACCGGCCGGGCGAGGAGCATCCGTTCCGGCACTGCAGGCCGCGCCGCCCGCCGCCGACCCCCGTGCGCCAGCACCCTCGGCTCACGCACGACCGCCCCTACCTCGGGCCGCGCGAGCCGCCTTGCCCACGCGCCTGGCTGCGGACCCCCGGTCGCCGACGCGTTCGTCCCCGGGTACGCGAGCGGCCTTGCCGAGGCTCTCGGCCGTACCTTCTCGGGAGTTGGCACCCGCACCCCGCGTCGTGTGGCCCACGCTGGCCGGGCGCGCAGTCCTCGCGCCGATACTCGCGCCCGCGCCTCCGATTGCCGCCGATCCCTGACCGCGACCGTGTCCGCCTCGGGCTGCGCGCCCTCAGGCACTGCAACGCTCGTCCCGGGGTACGTGAGCGGCCTTGCCGAGGCCCCCGGCCGCGAGAAGTCCTTGGGCGTTGTCACCCGCGATCCGTGCCGTGTGGCCAACGCCGGCCGGGCGCACAGGCCTCGCCCCGATGCTCCCGCCCGCGACACCCGGCGCCGACCCCCGGGCTCCCGTATCTGTGCTGCTCGCGTCGCCCGCGCGGGTCGGGCCGGCCGCCACCGGCGCTGCCGCCGGGGTGTGTCCGCCTCCGCTCCGGGGCGGGCGGGCCGTCGGGCCGATGCCCCCGGCGCCCGCCGGTGGCCCGGTCGGGTTGGCGGTTGCACTGGAAGTCGGCCCGGCCGACTTCCAGTGTCGGGGGTGGCGGTGGTGCTTGTGCGGTTTGAGGTGGGCAGTGCCATGGAGGTCGATCCAGTCGGCGCTCGGAGGGGCGGGAAGTCGGTCGGGCATTCGGGCTGAGCGGTGTGCGCGAGAAGTCGATGGGGCCGACTTCCGGTGCGTCATGCCGTGGCTGCCTGGAGGGTGGTGGCCGAGAGGGTGGCGCGGTAGTCGGGGTGGGTGAGGAGGTGGGTGTGGGGGGCGAGGGCGCGGAGGCGGCCGGCGTCGAGCCAGGCGACGAGGTCGGCGCGGGCGGCGACGGTCGCGCGGTGGGCGACGACCAGCCGGGTGCGCCCGTGGGTGGCGCGGTCGAGGGCCTCGGTGACCTGGTACTCGGTGGCGAGGTCCAGGCCGGAGGTGGCGTCGTCGAGGACGACGACGCGGGTGGGGCGGGCCAGCAGCCGGGCGAGGCCGAGGCGTTGGAGTTCGCCGCCGGAGAGCTGGAGTTCGTCGAGCGGGGTGTCCCAGCCGAGGGGGAGCCGGGCCAGGAAGCCGTCCGCGCACGCGGCCGCCGCCTCGGCCGGGCCCGCTCCGGCGAGTGCGTCGCGGACGGTGCGGCCGACCAGGTCGGGCCGGGCGAAGGCGTAGCCGACGGCGTCCCGCAGGCCGGCGGGGGACAGGGCGTCCACCGGGACGCCGTCGATCAGTACGGCGCCCTCGTCCGGGTCGCGCAGTCGCCCCGGCAGTGCGGCGAGCAGCGACTTCCCGGAGCCGGAGCGCCCGACCAGGGCGACCGTACGGCCGCCGGGGACGGTGAGGTCGAGCGGGCCGAGCAGGAGCCGTTCGCCGTCGCGCACCACCACGCCCCGCAGGGTGACCTCGCCGGGCCCGCCCGCCGGGAGGGCCGCCGTACCGGCCGGGGCCGGTGCGAGCGCCAGCAGTTCGTCGACCCGGGCCTGCCCGGCGCGCGCCTGGGCGACCCCGACCAGCGCCTCGACCTGTTCGAAGAGTCCCGCGCCGAGCGCCGCCCAGCCCGCCGCTGCGGCGAGCGCGCCGGGGGCGAGGGTGCCGTCGGCGAGCAGCGCCCCGGCGGTGGCGAGCACCGCGATCTCGACCAGGGCGATCAGCAGGGTGGCCTGCCAGGCGGTGCGCCGCTGGGCGGCCCAGAGCGCGTGCCCGGCCGCGGAGAGATCCGGGAGCGGTGCCAACACCCGTGCGGCTTCGCGGTGTTCGGCGCGCGCCGCGTGGATGCTGCGCAGCCCGGTGAGGGCGCCGCTGAGCCGGGCCGCGAGCTCGGCCTGCACCTCCTGGTAGCGGGCGAACACCGGCCCGGCCCGGCGCAGGAAGAGCCGGATGAGCACCACGCCGGGCAGCACGCCCGCGAAGAAGGCGAGCGCCAGCCACGGCGACACCACGGCGAGTCCGAGGATCGCGCCGATCGAGGTGAGCAGCGCGGTGGCCGCGCCGAGTACGGCGGGGAGCCGGCCGCCCGCGTCGGCCGCCGAGCCGAGCAGTCGGGCTGCGAGGTCGCCGGGTGGCGGCCCGCCGTGCAGGCGGCCGCCGGGCCCGAGGGCGAGGAGGTGGCGGAGCAGGCGCCCGCGCAGGGCGGCGGTGGCCTCGGCCGAGCAGGCCGGTCCGGCGGCCGCGGCGGTGGCGTTGGCGACGGCGGCCGTCAGCAGCAGGAGGGCGGGCAGGGCGAGGGCGGCCCCGGTTCGATGGCTGAGGACGGCGTCGACGGCTCCGGCGAGGACGGCGGGCAGGGCGAGGGTGGTGGCGGCCTCGACCGGCAGGGCGATGCCGAGTGCGAGCGTCCATCCGGTGGTTCGTCGTGGCAAGTCCGGCCTCCTGTCGGTGAGTTGGGTGTGGGTGTGCGAAGGCGGGTGCCGGCCTCCGCCGCCCTCGCAAGCAAGGAGAGGCACCCCGCCGCCTCCCCCCCCCCGCACCGGT
>NZ_JBVHYH010000046.1:9067-31036 GCF_055569135.1 Kitasatospora sp. NPDC029367 | reverse complement strand
GGGGGGGGGGGGAGGGGGGGGGGTTGACGCGGGGGGGGGGGGGGGGGGGGGGGGGGCGTCGGGGGGGGGGGGGGGGGGGGGGGGGGGGGGGGGGGGGGGCCCCCCGCGGGGGGGGAGGGGAGGGGGGGCCCGGCACCCGTGGGCCGCTACTCCTGGTCAGCTGTTGGTGAAGATCAGGCAGGTCAGGATGAGACAGGTGTACTGGCAGCCGCTGCCGTGGCCGGTCAGCTCGACGGACTCGGTCTCCGGCAGGTCCTGCAGCGCCGCGAGGTCGGTCTCGAAGTCCACCATGTTCTCCATGATCGGGTCCTCCCCTTGAGGGTGTCGCCCGCCGCGATCTGCCTGCGGGCGTCGGGTGTCGACCCCCGGCGCGGCCTCCCTCCGCCGCGCCGGGGTGGTGCCCCGGGCCTCGACGGGCCCGGGAGTCTGTGGGTGGCCGCTCGGGATCAGCCCGGTCGGCCGGTCCGCAGGAACGCGGCCAGCAGTTCGTGCAGGACGGCGGCGCCCTCCTCGGCGAGCACCTCGTGGCCGGAGCCGGCCGCCTCCACGTACCGGAAGTCCGCGCCCTCGACCCGGCCGATCCGCAGCAACTCGTGCCGCAGCGAACGGGATTGGCTGACCGGGACCACCTCGTCCCGGTTGCCGTGCACGACCAGCAGTGGTGCGCTCAGCCGGTGCGCGAGCTGGAGCACGTCGCGCGGTCCGCGGGCGTCCAGGACCGGGTCGCCGCCGCCCAGCCGGGTGGTCAACGCCCTGACGGGGGGCGCCGCTTCGGCCAGCAGTCGGGCGCCGGACAGGAACGGCGCGACCACCGCGCAGCGGGCGACCTGCTCGGTCGGCGCGTGCGCGGCCGCCAGCAGCGCCAGGAAGGCGCCGTAGCTGACCCCGAACAGGGCGGGCGGTTCCAGGCCGAGCGCCGCCCGTTGGCGGGCGATGCCCTCCAGCAGGTAGAGCACGTCGTCCAGGTCGGGCCCGCCCCAGGCGCCCCGGATGGCCAGCGCGTGCGGCACCCCGTAGCCGGTGGAGCCGCGCTGGTTGGGCGCGACCACCGCCAGGCCTTCGGCGGCCATCCGTTGCAGGGCCGGGTCGAACTCCAGCCGCCAGGCGTCCGCGGGGCCGCCGTGCAGCGCCAGCACCAGGTGCGGGCTGCTCAGCCAGGCGTCGCCGCCGTACACCACGGCCTCCAACGGGCCTGCTGGACCGGCGAGTTCGAGACTCTGTGCGGGCTGCCAGCGGCTCCCGTCGCCGGGCTGGGTGCTGCCGTCCAGGCGCCAACCGGCCGGCGGGGTGCGGGTGACGCGCGGCGCACCGGGCTGCCAGGGCAGGACGGTGTCCCGCCACGGGCCGGGCAGGCCCGAGCCCAGGGGCGCGAGTTGCAGCGGCAGCGGCATCGGGGCGGTCTCGGCGGGGGCCGGGCCGTGCGCCAGCAGGGCGTCCACGTCCAGGGTGGCCAGCGCCGCCGGGTGGTCGGGCGAGGAGTACGGGATGCGCAGCCCGGCGCCGTCCCAGTGCCCGACCGCGCCGAGTCGCCCGGGCGGCACCGGCAGCGGGTCCAGCCGCCCGACGGCGGGCCGCCACAGGGCGAGCGCCGAGCCGGCGCCGTGGTCGATCTGCACCGCGACCCGCGGACCGTCCGCCGCCTGCCGCAGCGCCACCGGGCGCAGGAACATGCCCGTGACGTGCAGGCATTCCGGGAACCGCAGCGGTTCCCCGCCGCCCAGCACACCCCAGCCGAGCCGGTCGGTGCCGGGCGCGTCGCTGCGCACCATCGCGAAGCGGGTGTCGGGGTCGAACAGCACCAGCCGGTCGTTGCTGTGCTCGCCGATCTCCAGCAGCGGGGTGGTGGTGCCGCTGCGCAGGTCCAGCACCACGCTGCGGACCAGCCCGCCGGCCACCCGGTCCAGGGCGAGCAGCGTGCCGGTGTGGTCCAGCCAGGCGCCGCCGCCATGCAGGCCGGGGATCTCGGCGACCCGCACGGGCTCGCTGCTGTCCGCCCGGATCAGCCAGACGGTGGTCGCCGGGCGGGTGTCGGCGCCCAGGGCGATCGCCACCGGGGTGCGCGGGTCGGCGCCGGGGGCCACCGGGAGCGGCAGCAGGCGCAGCCCGGGCATCCGGAGCGTGGCCACCTGCTGTTCCACGGTGCCGTTCTCGCCGTACGAGAGGCGGACCAGGTCGTGCCGCTCGCCGTCGTGCCGGCAGACCAGCACCGAGCCGTCGGGCAGTGCGACGAGCTGCGAGCGCAGCTGCTCCGACCGGTTGCCGGACAGTGGCAGCGCGGCGGGTACGGCGGGGGAGCCGTCCGGCGGGAGTCGCCAACTCTCCACGTACCAGCCGCTGTCGGCGGCCGCGGCCAGGCAGGCCGCGTGGCTGCCGTCGGCGGCGAAGGAGAAGCTCAGTCGGCGCAGGGCCCGGGTGGTGGTGCGGGTGGCCGTGTTCACGCCTCGCTCACCCCGTTGCTGTCGCACGGGAGTTGGTCGCGGGTGGGGGTCGCCGGGTGGGTGGGGGAGAGCGGGTGGGCGGGGGTCGCCGGGTGGGTGGGGGAGACCGGGCGGATGGGCGAGAGTGGGTCCAGCCAGAGCCGGGGGCCGCCGTGCCGGAGCCGGAGCAGGAAGGCCAACGGCCCCGCCGTGCCGGTGCCGTAGGCGGCGGCGCAGCCGGTACCCGTCTCGTCGGGCAGTACCAGCAGGCCGTCGCGCAGTGCGGTCCGGGCCGCGATCAGTTGTGCCAACCGGCTTGCCCCGGACCGGAATTCGGGATCGTCCGTGGCCTCGGCGAGGTCCAGCAGGTACTCGCCGTCGCCGGCCAGGCCGTGGCAGGCGCTCACCCCGCCGTGCCAGCGGCCGGCCAGGACAGCCCGGCCGGCGGCCCGGGCGAGGCGCAGCGCCTCGGTGTCACCGGTGGCCCGCCACAGCCGCAGCAGGAAGCTGCCCGCGCCGGAGGAGCCGCTGCACCAGTGCGAGAGCCGGATGTGCTCGGGGTCGGCGGCGTTCTGCGGCCACCAGGCGAGGGCCTGGCCGGTGTGGTCTCCGCCGTCGTCCCCGCTCCACCGTACGGTCGCGCCGAGCGTCCGCCCGGCGTCGAGGGCGGCTGCCGTGCAGGCGTCCCGCAGGGCGCGGTCGCCGGTCGCCCCGGCGGCGGCGAGCAGGAAGGCGCCGACGCCCGCCACGCCGTGCGCGAAGCCGAGGTGGGTGATCCCGGCGAGCGCCGAGTCGAAGTCGGCCGGCACCGGCCAGACCGTTCCGTACGGTTCCCGTCGCGCGGCGGTGAGCAGGGCGCGGGCGCAGCGCTCGGCGCGCTCGGTGAAGCCGTGGTCCTCGCGGAAGTCCTCGGCGGCGAAGCGGAGTTGGGTGAAACCGGCGCCCGCCGCGCCGTGGCAGACGTCCGGGTTGGGCCATTCGACGGCGACCCGCCGGGCGAGTGCGGCGGCCCGCTCGGCCGCCTCCTGGTCGCCCAGCACCCGGGCGGCGTCGAGCAGCGCCCAGGCCGTCCCCGACCGCCCGAAGTGCAGCCCGGGCAGCACCACCGGCTCGGCGGCGACCCGTCGTTCGATCCAGTCCGCAGCGGTCCGGGCCGTACTCGCGGCGGCCGCCCGGACCTCGGCCGGCAGGCCGGGCGCCGCGACCGCCCGCGCCAGTACGGCGAGCACGCCCGCGGCGCCGTGCTGCACGTTGCACGGGTCCGTCCGTTCTCCGGCGGGGACCACCGGCCACAGCCGGTCGGACCGTTCCGGTGTCGCGCCGGCGGCGAGGTGTCGCAGGCCGTCGTGCAGCACCCGGTCGAGGGGCGGGGCATCGGCGTCCGCGCCCGGCCACGGGGCGGCGTCCCACAGTGGCGAGACCACGGCGGACACGGTCGGGCCGGGCACCCCGGTGCCGCTGCGAGGCCCACCCCGCCCGCCCAGCGCCTCCCGGGCCCGCGCCAGGCTCCACCGCAGCTCCGGCTGCTCGGCCCGCAGCCCCAGCACCACCGGCGCCAGCCGCCGCGCGGTCGCGCCCGAGCGGGCCGCCAGGTCGAGCCAGCGGCCGAGCCGCTCGGCGACCGGGCGGGCTCGCGGGAGGTCCTCGGGCAGCAGCGGGTCGTGCCCGGTGGCGAGCAGGAAGAACAGCCCGCCGAGGGCGTAGCGGTCGGCGGCCGGGTCGGCGGTGCCGGTGCCGGCGAGGGCGAGCCGCCCCTGTTCGGGGGCGCGGTAACCGGGGGTGCCGGCCGTGCCGGCCCGGTGGCCGGTCTCGGCGGCGAGTTCGAGGTCGATCAGCCGCAGGCTGCCGTCCGGCCGGACCATCACGTTGCCGGGGGAGAGGTCGCGCAGCACCAGTCCCTGGTCGTGCACCCGCCCGACCAGGTCGAGCAGTCCGTGCGCCACCGGCCCGGCCTCGGCCCAGTCGACGTCCGGACTGCCGTCGCGCCGCAGCCGGGCGGCGACCCAGGCGCCGAGCGGCTGCCCGGCGATTCGTTCCTGCACCAGGAAGACGGAGTCGTCCTGCTCGATCAGTTCGACGGCGCGCGGTACCAGCCCCTGCCCGTCCAGCCGGGCGAGCAGCGCGGCCTCGTGCCGCAGTGCGTCGCGGGCGTCGGTCCCGGCGCGGTCGACCTCGATGTGGGCCCGGGCCTGCTTGACCACGACCTCCGCGCCGCTCGCGGCCTCGCGCCCGAGGAACACCCCGCCCTTGGCGCCGTGCCGTACGGCGGCGGTCACCGCGTAGCGCCCGGCCAGCAGCACCCCGCCGCCGCGCCCGCCCCCGCCGCGCCCGCCCCCGCCGCCTTCACGTCCGCCCCCGACCCCGCCTCCGCGCTGACGGGGGTCGCCGGCACCGCGGAACGGGTCCCGGACCCACCCCGGCGCCCGGTACGACCCCCCGCGCACGTCCTCGGCCCGCTCCCCGCCGGGCCCGCGCAGCACCGAGCGGTACTCCCCGTCGTTGCCGAGCTCCGCCCGGGCCGCGAACGCGCCGTAGCGGTAGTGCACCCGGCTGCCGGGCCGGTACGGCCGGTCGGAGAGCACCACCGGGCCGGGCAGCCCGGCCGTCACCCGGTCCAGTTCGGCCGCCAGCCGCTGGAACTGGGCGTCGTCCACTGGGTAGACGGTGATGAACTTCCCCGCCGAACCACGGTCGCTGTTACGGGAGTTGAGCTCACGCAGCCGTTCCTCGGCGGCGGCGAACTTGAAACTGCACGGGTCCGCGGCGAGCACCCGGACCACGGCCGCGAGCACCTCCCCGCCGACCACCGAGGCGGCGCTGACGTGCAGCTTCCACCCCTGCGCCGGTAACGGCGCGGACGCGGACGGCCGGGCCGTGCACCAGAAGCCCCCGACGGTGACGTCCCAGCCGCCGTCGCCTCCCCGGCCCCCGGCGCCGGCCAGGGCCGCCCGCGTCGTCTCCGGCCACGTACCGGTGGCAGCCGGTCCGTGGCCCGCCGGTCCCCGACCCCCGGCCGTACGAAGGGAGGTGTCCGCCCTCATCCGTCGCCACACCCCTTCGTCTCGGCCGCCCCGGCCCGCGGGTGCCCCTGTGCGGCACCCGCGGCGCGACGGCCCGGCCTGATCGGTTTCCTCGGTGAGGAGCGGGAGTCCCGCTCCGGGACGGGAGTCCTCAACCGGGCCCTCGACCGCTGGTGACCGCTCGGTGACCGCGCGGTCGCTCGGTGACCGTTCGGTCGGGGCAGTCGGGGCAGTCGGGGCAACTCCCGTTCGCAGGAATGAAGTTAGTTTCGAGAAATCCGAAGCCTCAACGCAGAGCCGGTCACTTCACTCGTAAGGGTGATCAGAGGGCGGTTTCGAATTCGTACGAGAACCCTGCTGTGAGTAACGGGCGCCGGGCGTACGGGCGTGCGCGGCCCGCGCGCGGCGCTCCAGGTGCCTCCGCAGCAGGTCGACGCCCGTGCGCGCCGCGTTGACGCGCATCCGTACGCCGGCGGCACCCACGTCCGAAGCGCGCCCGCCGCTGCCCCGTCGCAGCCGGACCGCTGCCCCGCCGTAGCCGGACCGCCGTCCCGCCGTAGCGCCGCCGCCGTCCCCCGAACGGCCGAGGCCCGACCGGCCCCGCGCGCACGGTAGTCTCGACAGGTGCCGAAACTGTCCGACGTCATCACCGCGCTCGAAGAGGTCTACCCCCCGCAGTGGGCGGAGTCCTGGGACGCCGTCGGCCTGGTCTGCGGTGATCCTCAGGCCGAGGTCAGCCGCGTGCTGTTCGCCGTCGACCCCGTCCAGGCGGTCGTCGACGAGGCCGTGGAGTGGGGCGCCGACCTGGTGGTCACCCACCACCCCCTCTACCTGCGCGGCACCACCAGCGTCGCCGCGACCACCTTCAAGGGCCGGGTGGTGCACACCCTGATCACCAACGGCATCGCCCTGCACGTCGCCCACACCAACGCCGACCACGCCGACCCCGGCGTCTCGGACGCGCTGGCCGAGGCCGTCGGCCTGCGGGTCACCGGCCCGCTGGTGCCGGACCCGACCGACCCGCTGGGCCGTCGCGGCACCGGCCGGATCGGTCTGCTGGAGCCCCCGCTGACGCTGTCGGCCTTCGCCGCGCAGGTCGCCGCCGGTCTGCCCGCGACCGCCGCCGGCGTGCGCGTCTCCGGCGACCCGGACCGGCTGATCGGCCGGGTGGCGGTGTGCGGCGGTTCGGGCGACAGCTTCTTCTCCGACGTACGGGCGGCCGGCGTGGACGCCTACGTGACCGCCGACCTGCGCCACCACCCGGCCTCCGAGGCCACCGAGGCCGCGCCGGTCGCGCTGGTCGACGCCGCCCACTGGGCCACCGAGTGGCCCTGGCTCGGCCTGGCCGAGCGCGCCCTGCGGGCCGTCGCGGACCAGCACGGCTGGGCCGTGGAGACCAAGGTCTCCCACCGGGTCACCGACCCGTGGACCGCGCACGCCCCCATGTCCTTCACCGCCTGACCCGATCCACAGGAGCTTTCCCCTTGAACGCCGCGCCCGCCGACCAGATCCGCCTGCTCGACCTCCAGGCCTTCGACTCGAAGCTCGACCAGCTGGCCCACCGTCGCCGGAGCCTGCCCGAGCACGCCGAGATCGACAAGGCCACCGCCGACCACACCGCGCTCAAGGACCTCGTCATCGCCGCCGAGGCCCAGAAGGGCGACACCGCCCGCGAGCTGACCAAGGCCGAGCAGGACGTCGAGCAGGTCCGCGCCCGGGCCGCCCGCAACCAGCAGCGCCTGGACTCCGGCGCGATCACCTCGCCGAAGGACCTGGAGAACCTCCAGCACGAGATCGGCTCGCTGGCCAAGCGCCAGGCCGACCTCGAGGAGGTCGTGCTGGAGATCATGGAGCGCCAGGAGAGCGCCGTGGCCCGGGTCGAGGAGCTGACCGCCCGCCTGGAGCACTCCACCGTCGTGCTCACCGAGGCCGAGGGCCGCCGCGACGCGGCCTTCGCCGAGATCGACGCCGAGGCCGACAAGGTCAAGCGCGACCGCGAGACCGTCGCCGCCGTCATCCCGGCCGACCTGCTGAAGGTGTACACCAAGCTGCGCGAGACCCAGGGCGGCGTCGGCGCGGCCCGGCTCTACCAGCGCCGCTGCGAGGGCTGCCGCACCGAGTTCTCGATCACCGAGCTGAACGCCATCAAGGCCGAGCCGGCCGACAAGGTGGTCCGCTGCGAGAACTGCTCGCGGATCCTGGTCCGCACCGCCGACTCGGGCGTCTGATCCGGTGGCGGCGCGCTTCATCGTCGAAGCGGACGGCGGGTCCCGGGGCAACCCGGGGCCGGCCGGCTACGGCGCGGTGGTCCGGGACGCCGACACCGGGCAGCTCGTCGCCGAGGCCGCCGAGTTCATCGGCCACGCCACCAACAACGTGGCCGAGTACAAGGGCCTGATCGCCGGGCTCCGGGCGGCCCGCGAGCTCGACCCGGACGCCTCGGTGGACGTCCGGATGGACTCCAAGCTGGTCGTCGAGCAGATGTCCGGGCGCTGGAAGATCAAGCACCCCGACATGCAGCCGCTCGCCGCTGAGGCGCGCACGGTCTTCCCGCGCGGCCGGGTCAGCTACACCTGGATCCCGCGCGAGAAGAACAAGGACGCCGACAAGCTCGCCAACGAGGCGATGGACGCCGGCCGCGACGGGCGCCAGTGGGAGCCGAAGCCCAAGGCCACGAACGGGGCCACGGCCGGGGCCACGGCCGGAGCCCCGGCCGAGGAGCCGTTGCCGAAGCCCCCCGCGCCCAAGGCCGGCTGGGCCGCCCCGGCGGACCTCGGCACCCCGACCACCTTCGTCCTGCTGCGCCACGGCGAGACCCCGCTCACCCCGGAGAAGCGCTTCTCCGGCAGCGGCGGCACCGACCCGGAGCTGTCCGACAAGGGCCGCTGGCAGGCCGAGCGGGCCGCCGAGGCCCTGGCCGCGCGCGGCAGCATCCAGGCGGTCGTCGCCTCCCCGATGCGCCGCACCCGGCAGACCGCCGAGATCGTCGCCGCCCGGCTCGGCCTGGAGGTCCGCTACGAGGAGGGCCTGCGCGAGGTCGACTTCGGCGACTGGGAGGGCCTGACCTTCGCCGAGGTGCAGGAGCGGTACCCGGACGACCTGTCGGCCTGGCTGGGCTCCGCCAAGGCCAAGCCGACCGGCAGCACCGAGAGCTTCGCCACCCTGACCCACCGGGCCGGTGTCGCCCGGGACAAGATCCTCGCCCGGTACGCCGGGAAGACGGTGCTGGTGGTCTCGCACGTCAGCCCGATCAAGACCCTGGTCCGGCTGGCGCTCGGCGCCCCGCCGGACTCGATGTACCGGATGGAGCTGTCCGCCGCCTCGATCTGCGCCGTCCAGTACTACGCGGACGGCAACGCCTCGCTGCGGCTGCTCAACGACAGCTCCCACCTGCGCTGACCCCACCGGGGTGCAGCGGCCACCCCGCTGGGGGGAGGCCGGCGCACCCCGGGTCAGTGCACCCCGGTCAGTGCACCTCGGTGACCACCACGTCCAGCTGCCACGGCTTGCGCGCCGTGCCCTCGGCCGCCAGCTCGACCCGGTGGCCCAGCGCCAGCAGCGCGTCCATCAGCTCGGCCGGCGTCTTCGGCTCGGCCCCGGCGACCAGCAGGTCCCGCACCAGCCGCCCCTTGGTCGCCTTGTTGAAGTGGCTGACCACGCTGCGCTTGCCGTCGCGCTCCTGGAGCACCCGGACGGTCGCCGTACGGGAGGCCACCTCGCCGGCCGGCTTCCAGGCCGCCGCGTACGCGGAGCTGCGCAGGTCCAGCACCAGCCCGTCCGCCACCTCGGGGAGCACCCCGGCCGTCACGCTCCGCCAGTACGCGCCGAGCGCCCCCAGCTCCGGGAGTTTCACGCCCATCGAGCAGCGGTAGGACGGGATCCGGTCGGAGATCCGCACCGCACCCCAGAGGCCGGAGAACACCAGCAGCGCCCGCTCGGCACGGTCGTACGCGGCGGCGTCCAGGGTGGCCAGCCCCAGGTTGTCGAACAGCACCCCGGTGTACACCTCGGCCGCCGGGCGGGCCCCGGCGGTGGGCAGTCCGGCGTTCTTGGCGATCTCGCCGCGCAGCCCGGGGCTGAGGCCGAGCACCTCGGCGGCGACGTCCTCGTCGCCCCGGCACAGGCCCACCAGCGCGTCCAGCACCGCGCCGCGCGCCGCCGTCAGCCCCGGCAGCGACAGCCCGTCGAGCGCGAGCGGCGCGCCGTCCCCGGACGCGGCCTTGCCCTCCGAGGGCGGCAACAGCACCAGCACAGCGGACTCCTCAACAATCTGTGGCGGACGAACCCCGCCACCCTACTGCGACCGCCCCACCCCTCAACGCCCCGCACAGCAGCAGCGCAGGCTCACCCGCCGAACCCGCCCCCAGCGCTCGCCCAGCCGCCCGCACCCCGGCCCGCCCCCACCCCACCGGGCCCGGTCCGGTCGGCAATTCGGTGGGCCGACCCGGCGTTCCCCACTACGGTGACCAGCGAAGGAGAGTGAACGAGATGACCATGCGACCCCTGGACCTGGTGCCCGGCGACGGCGACGCCGAGGAGGAGTCCCTGCCCCTGCGCCTGCCCGCCGGCCTGCCCGCGGAGACCAGGCAGGCGCTGGAGTTCGCGGTGCGGGCGGCGGCCGAGGCCGTGCTGGCCGGTCGGGTGCGCGTGACGGAGTCGGCCGCCGGGCCGGACACCGCCGAACTCGCCTTCGAGGTCCGCCAGTCCGAGGTCCCGGAGGCGCTCGCGGACCCGGCCCCGCAGGACCCGGCCCCGCAGGACCCGGCCCCGCAGGACAAGGCCGCCCGCCGGGCCGCGATGGTGGCCCGGATCCGCGCCGGGAACGCCGAGACGCTGGAGAGGTTGAAGGATCTGTGACCACGGAGTACCTCGACCTCGACGACGTCACCTACCTCGCCGGGGGCCCGCAGAACGTCCGTGATCTCGGCGGCCTGCTCTCGGCGATCGCCCGCCCGCAGGCCACCCTGTTCGGCGACGACGCCTACCCCGACCTGTGGACCAAGGCGGCCGCCCTCGGCCAGAGCCTGGCCCGCAACCACCCGCTGGTCGACCGGAACAAGCGCACCGCCTTCGAGGCGATGCTGCTGTTCCTGGACTACAACGCCGAGCCCTACACCGACCCGCACCCGGACGACGCCGTGGCCTTCGTGCTGCGGCTCGCCACCGGCGGCTACGACGACGCGATCGCCCTGGCCGCCAAGGACCTCAGGTCCCTCCTGGGGCGCTGAGCCCCGACGGGCACAGGCCGCCGGCGGACGCGCCGGGGGCCTGCGCCCGGAACCACCCGGGCCGCCCTACGCTGGCCTGCATGCCTCGCCGAAAACTGCGCGTCAAGGCCGTCGACTCCGCCCGGATCAACACCGAGCTCACCGAGCTCCGCACCCGCCTGGAGATCCACACCGAGTGGCCCGAGGCCGTGCTCGCGGAGGCGGAGGAGGCGGCCGGGCGCCCCCGGTTGCCGGAGTACGACGCCACCGACCTGCCGCTGTTCACCGTCGACCCGCCCGGCTCCCGCGACCTCGACCAGGCCATGCACCTCACCCACCGCCCCGGCGGCGGCTACCGGGTGCACTACGCGATCGCCGACGTCGCCGCCTTCGTCCGCCCCGGCGGAGCCGTCGACACCGAGGCCCGCCGCCGGGTCGAGACCCTCTACTTCCCGGACCACCGCGTCCCGCTGCACCCCGCCCGGATCTCCGAGGACGCCGCCAGCCTGCTGCCCGGCGAACCCCGCCCCGCCCTGCTCTGGCAGCTGGACCTGGACGCCGACGGCGCCGTCGTGCTGGCGGACCTGCGCCGCGCCCTGGTCCGGTCGCACCGCCGGCTCGACTACGCCGCCGTCCAGCGCGCCGTGGACCTCGGCGGCGCCGACGAACAGCTCGCCCTGCTCGCCACCGTCGGCCGGCTGCGCGAGGAGCAGGAGCGCGCCCGGGGCGGGATCAGCCTGCCGGTGCCCGAGCAGGAGGTTGAGGAGACCCTGCACGGCTACGTCCTCGGCTACCGCGCGCCCAGCCCCGCCGACGGCTGGAACGCCCAGATCTCGCTGCTCACCGGCATGGCCGCGGCCGAACTGATGCTGGACGCGGGCGTCGGCCTGCTGCGCACCCTGCCCGCCGCGCCCGCCGCCGCGTACGAGCGGCTGCGCCGGATCGCGGCCGCGCTGGACGTCGACTGGCCGCAGGCCCTCCCGTACCCGGAGCTGATCCGCTCGCTGGACCCGGAGGCGCCGCTGAACGCGGCCTTCCTCAACGCCTGCACCGGGCTGCTGCGCGGCGCCGGCTACCACGCCTTCGACGAGTCCCGCGGCCTGCCCGCCCCCGCCGAACCCGGGCACGCCGCGCTGGCCGCCCCGTACGCGCACTGCACCGCGCCGCTGCGCCGGCTCGGCGACCGCTTCGCCCAGGAGGTGTGCGCGGCGGTCGCGGCGGGGGAGGACGTGCCGGACTGGGCGCGCGAGGCGCTGCCGGCCCTGCCCGCCCTGATGGCGAGCGGGGACCGGCGGGCGGCCGAGGTGGAACGGGCCTGTGTGGACCTGGTGGAGGCCGAGCTGCTGGTGGGCCGGGAGGGCGAGGACTTCGCCGCGATGGTGATCGAGGTGGACGGCAAGCGCCCCGACTCGGGTGTCGTCCAGCTGCGCGAGCCCGCCGTCCGGGCCCGCTGCGACGCCGCCGACGGTACCGACGGGAGCGGGGGCGCCGGGGGCGGAGCCCCGCTCCCGCTCGGCCGGGTGATCGACGTCCGCCTCGTCCGGGCCGATCCGGCCACCCGTACGGTCCGCTTCGCGGCGGTCTGAGCCCCCCACCACCGGCCCGGGGTGCGAGGATCGGTCCGTGCCCGAAGCCCAGCCCCCCGCCGCACCCGCCACCGGACCCGCTGCCCCGTCACCCGCCGTGCCGGACACCGGGCGCCGCCGCCGGCTGCTGGTCCTCGCGATCTGCTGCCTGAGCCTGTTCATCGTCGGCCTGGACAACACCGTGGTGAACATCGCGCTGCCGGTGATCCAGAAGGACCTGGAGGCCCCGGCCTCCGGCCTCCAGTGGATCATCGACGCCTACACCCTGGTGCTGGCCTCGCTGCTGATGCTGTTCGGCTCGGTGGCGGACCGCTTCGGCCGCCGGCGGGTGTTCCGGATCGGGCTGGCCTGCTTCGCCCTCGGCTCCCTGCTGTGCAGCCTGGCACCGAGCCTGGAGTGGCTGGTGGCCTTCCGGGCGGTGCAGGCGGTGGGCGGCTCGATGCTCAACCCGGTGGCGATGTCGATCATCACCAACACCTTCACCGACCCGAGGGAACGGGCCCGGGCGATCGGCGTCTGGGGCGGTGTGGTCGGCATCTCGATGGCGCTCGGCCCGCTGCTCGGCGGCTTCCTGGTGGACGGCGCCGGCTGGCCGTCGATCTTCCTGATCAACGTTCCGGTGGCCCTGCTCGCCATGCTGCTGACCTTCCGTTACGTCCCCGAGTCGCGCGCGCCGCGGCCCCGCCGGCTCGACCCGGTCGGACAGCTGCTGATGATCGTGCTGCTCGGCTGCGGCACCGCCGCGATCATCGAGGGCCCGGGCAACGGCTGGACCTCCCCGGTGATCCTGGCCCTGGCCGCGGCCGCGGTCGCCGCGCTGATCGCCTTCCCGCTCTGGGAACGGCGGGTCGCCGAGCCGCTGGTGGACCCGCGCTTCTTCGCCAGTGCGCCGTTCACCGGGGCCACCGTCACCGCGGTCTGCGCGTTCTCGGCGCTGGGCGGCTTCCTCTTCCTCAACACCCTCTACCTCCAGGACGTCCGGCACTACAGCCCGGTCGAGGCGGGCCTTTGGACGCTGCCGATGGCCGCGATGATGCTGGTCTGCGCGCCGCTGTCCGGACGGATCGTCGGCAGTCAGGGCCCGCGCCTGCCGCTGGTGGTGGCCGGGCTGGGCCTGGCGGCGAGCGGCCTGCTGCTCACCCGGCTCGGCGCGGACTCCCCGGCCGCGCTGCTGCTGGCCGCGTACGCGCTGTTCGGCTTCGGCTTCGGCCTGGTCAACGCGCCGATCACCAACGCGGCCGTCTCCGGCATGCCGCGCTCCCAGGCGGGCGTGGCCGCCGCCGTCGCCTCGACCAGCCGCCAGGTCGGCCAGTCGCTGGGCGTCGCGGTGATCGGCACGGTCGTCACCTCGGCCGTGGTGGGCCCGATGGCCACCGGCTTCGCCCCGGCCAGCCACGCCGGCTGGTGGATCCTGGTCGGCCTCGGCGGCGCCGTCCTCGTCCTGGGCCTGGTCACCACGGGTGCCTGGGCCGACCGGACCGCCGCGAGGGTGGCCGCCCGCCTCGGCGGCGAGCCGCCGGCGGCCCGGCCCGGTGTTCGGGCGGCTCCGCCCGAGCGGCTACCATGACCACTACGGCGGAAGAGCCGGCCGGACGGTCGCGACGGGTCCCTGACCCGCCGAGGAACGTCCGGGCTCCACAGAGCAGGGTGGTGGGTAACGCCCACCCGGGGTGACCCGCGGGACAGTGCCACAGAAAACAGACCGCCCACCGCTTCGGCGGGTGGGTAAGGGTGAAACGGTGGTGTAAGAGACCACCAGCGACCGGGGTGACCCGGCCGGCTAGGTAAACCCCACCTGGAGCAAGGTCAAGATCGGTGCCTTCGGGCGCCGTGCGCGAGTGTTCGAGGGCTGCTCGCCCGAGCTCGCGGGTAGACCGCACGAGGCTGTCGGCAACGGCAGCCCTAGATGGATGGCCGTCTCCCCGGGCCGCGCGAGCAGCCCGGGTGACAGAACCCGGCGTACAGGCCGACTCTTCCGCCGCCTGGACAGCCGAAGGCCCTCCGACCCGAAACGGGTCGGAGGGCCTTCGCATGTCGCGTCGCGCCTCGCGGGGCCGTCGCGCGTAGCGCCCTGCGGGGGCGTGCTCAGGCCGGGCGGGAGCCGACGGCGTCGCGGATCTGTTCGCCGAGGCCGCCGTTGACGCGGGCGCAGTTGGCGCAGCAGAAGAACATGCCGGCCACCTCGACGCCGTGGCCGACGATGCGCACGTTGCACTGCTCGCAGCGGGGGGCGAGCTTCTCCATCGCGCACTCGAAGCTGTCGAAGGTGTAGGTGTCGCCGGTGACCGTCCTGATCTCGAAGGCGAGCCAGTAGTCGTTGCCGCAGGTGACGCAGATGGCCATGGCGGCCGTCTCCTTCCGGTGGGGGCCGGCCCTGGCGGGGCGGCTCCCTCCAGTCTCGAAGGCGTGCCCGGCGGCGGCCACCCGGCGCGCCCGTCCGGCGGGCCGGGCCGGTGGGAGCGGTCAGCCGGAGTCGGCGGAGAGCTGTTCCAGCGCCCGGACGGCGCGGTCGGCGTCGTCGGCGGCGACGAACAGGTGGTCGTGGTGGAAGCCGGCCACCACGTTGCAGCTGATGCCCTGCTCGGCGAGGCGCCCGGCGACGGCGGCGGTCAGCCCGACGGCCTCCAGCACGGAGTGGATCTGCAGGGTGATCCAGGCGGCCACGTACTCGTAGCGCAGCCCGAGCGCGTCGGCCTCGTCCTGGGCGACCACCACCGTCACCCCTTCGGGCTCGGCGACGGTCACCACCGGCCGCATTCCGGCGGGCACCTTCGCGGGGAGGGTGCAGTAGACGTACCGCCCCGGGTTGAGCTGCGGGCGCATCCCGCGCAGCAGGGTCGCAAGGTCTCGTTCACCGGCCATGCCCGTCACCGTATCCGTTCCGCCCGGGCCCGCGTCATCTGTCGGATGGCACGAAAGAGTTCACTCAGCAAGCGCCTGACCAGCTTAGTGAATAGTTCAGCACACCGGAGGTTCACCCCACTGGAGCACTGAACTGTTCACTAAGGAGACCTGAGGGGAACCGCGTGGTTCAGAGGTGAGTCGGTCACGACGCGGCCCTTCGGCTGCTGGCGCCGGGCTTCCGGGATTGGCCCTTTGCCGCATACGCTGCCTCGAAGTGATGGCCGAGAGGAGTCTCGTCCATGATCGAGCGGGTGATTTCCTCCTGGCCACCGATGACGGCGGTGATGGCCGACTCGCGGATGAGCTGGGACAGCGCGCCGATGCTCCCGGAGGTCCGATCGTGCAGGTACGGGGCGAGCCGGGCGAGGGCGCCGACCTGGTGCCTGAACAGCCGGAGGTTGCTCTCCATGCCGAGGACCGTGCGGGCCCACTCAGTCTTGTCGTCGGTGGTCTTGAACGGGAAGTTCGTGATCTGGTGGTGGCTGTTGCGCCCCGAGGTCTGTGTGGCGCGCCCGCTTGCAGTGCCTTCGAGGAAGAGGCCACTGGTCTTCAAGTCGGCGCCGGTGTAGACGAAGGTGGCGGCGACGTGGTTGGCCAGATACTTAAGGTGGTCGTTGACGACCTTGCCTTCCCGAGCGGAGAGATCAAGGAAGTGCACATCGTCGATGATGACCAGCTCGACGCCGGACTCGCTCATGGCGGTAAGGACTTGCCCCGTGATCATGTTCTTCGACCATCGCGGATGGTAGAGCATGCCCATGTAGTCGGCGAGGATCATGCTCAAGTCTTTCGGGGTCGCCTGGGACGGGATGTTCAGGTAGACGACCGGCGTGTAGTCCACGGAGAGGCCGTCCTTGATATACCCGGGCGCGAAGCGGTCGGGGTGGCGGCGTCGCAGTCTGTGCTCGAAGTCCGCGGCGAACAGCTTGACGGTGGTTGACTTCCCGACCGTGGGCGGCCCGTCCAGGACGATGCCGCGGCGCGCGCCAGCAGCCTGACGGCTGTTGACCTTGATGCGCTTGTGGAGGATCGCGTGGACCTCCTGCAACTGAGGCGTCGAGATCAGCGGGAGAGCGCTGTGGTAGGCGTCCCGGGCGTCGTTGAAGTCTTCCCGGTCGTCCTCGTTCATGGCCTTGTAGGACTCGTACGTGGGCATCTCGGGAGGCTTCGGTGCCACGTTGGCGAGATAGCCGCGCCACTCCTCCTTGGTCCGGGGCTCCGCCAGTCCTGGGTGCTTGAACGCCACGCTCGTCACTCCGGTCGGGGGTCGTAGGTCGGTGCCGGCGTCAGAGAGGCGTAGTCGATGCCGTCGTCCAGCATCACGTCCGAGGTGCCCGTTCCGGGCACGACCGTGAGCGGCGGGTGATCGTTGACAGGAGGAGTGGATCGCTTGAGATCGTCGGTCTGCGCCCTGCCGCGGGTGTCGTCACGGAACCGCCGCTTGCGGTCCTTCGCCCAGGTCTCCGGCGCGTCCATGCGGTTTTGCAACTCGATCAGCGCTGCGGCGACGGCTTCCTGATCGGTGGCGGCCTGGCCCCGGACGGCGAGGAGCCGCTTGGCCTCGCGAAGGGTGATGTCGGTGAACGGCTGGTGCTCGAACTGGGCCTTCGTCCACCGCAGAACGTGCCAGCGCCCATCGGAGGGATGCCGGAAGTAGGCGTGGAGGAGATTGCGCGGATCGTAGCGGATGGGCCAGAGACCATCGTGGTCCTCCGACTTGGCCCCGCGGAACTGGTAGAGGACGTCGGCGTTGTAGACGAGGTGGTTGAGCTCGATGCCGTGCGGGTGGATCTTGCGGCGCTCGATGGGCAGCAGCTCGAAGTAGAGGTCCGGATCGCGGGGGACGTCGATATAGCCCGCCGCTCCGAGTGCCATTTCGTATGCCTCATTGGGGCTGATGCGAAGGTCGGGGAAGCCGTTGAGGTGGAGCCCGCGGTGGTGCTGGCGCTGGTAGACGGTGACCACGTACTCCGCGAAGAACTCGGTGATCTCATCGACGGTCCAGCGAGCCTGGGCCTCGGCGGTACGGCCGCGGTGGGCAACCGTGAACGACTTGTATCCGGCGACGTGTTCAGAGAACTGGGTGCGAATGGTTCCGAAGAGGCGTTCCACCTGAGGCTTGTCGGTGGGCTTGAGCTTGCGGGCGTCCTGGATGTTGATCTTCCAGCGCAGGCAGGCGTCCCGGACGATCTTCGACTGGTACGGCTTCCCGTGGTCGAACATCAGGGTCTCGGGATAGACCACCGGCCGCGCGGCGGCGTGCGTGAGACGGTCGTCCACGCTCGCCATGCGGTCGAAGGGGAGGCGGAGCATCTGGAACCTCAGAGCGTCCGCCCACCCTTGGCGCATGGGCTCTGGAGTCATCACGTCTGCGAGGACCAGGCCGATGTCGATCGCTTTGGTGCCTTCGGGGGTGAGGCGCCAGGCGAGGATCGAGCGGGTCGCCACGTCGATGGCGACGGTCACCTCGACGCGCATCGTGGTCTTCGTCTCAGGGTCGTAGCTGAGAACGTCCAACGGCGTGCTGTCCAGCATCACGATCTCGCCAGGCCTCGTGGCGAGGACGGTACCGAAAGTGCGGTCAGGCTGGTTGGCGGCGGACGCGCGCCGGTAGGCCGGCGCTGTCATGTCGTTTCCGAGCAGGATGGCGACCGCCCGGCGGAAGGTGTGTTTCAGGGGCAGCACGACGACGCCTTCGCCATAACTATCGTTCAGGCGGTTCTGGCACCGACGGTGGAACCGGCCGCCGATGGTGGCGGTTGAGTCCATCTGCTCGGCGGCAGCCTGGTCGATGATGGCTTGGATGACCCGCGGGTCAAGGTTCTTGAGAGAGTTGCGGACTCTGGCCTGCCGCTTGTCGACCAAGCCCCAGAGCCCCTGGCTCTGACGCTGTTCCCAGAGCTTGAAGATCCACCGGCGTGTTCGCCCGAGTTCTTCGGCCTTGGCCTGGACCCGTTCGGTCACCGGAAGCTCAGGCCGGTAGGCGTCGCGGGGCTCGTGGGGGAGCGCGTCGAGCGCGCTCCCGGACCGGTAGCCGGTCATCGCCTCCAGCAGATGCGCCTCCAGTTCGAGAGCGGCGTCGCGCACGGCAGGGGCCAAACCAGAGAGGGCGCCGACCACATCACGCTCGTCCTCGTCGTGCACGCCGTTGACCTTGGGGGGTTCGATGCCGGCGCGGAAGGTGGCGTCGTTCAGGATCTCCGTCAGCATGATTGCCTGGAGGCGTCCGGTCTCGGACCGAAGGCGGACGGTCGTTCCGCTGATGCCGACGACCTGGTGGCGTTCATCCTCGAACTCGATCCAGTCTTCGACTGCGATCCGGTGCGACTGCGGCACTAGTTCCCCGCCTTGGTGTCGGCTGCCTTGACCAGGGTGGTGTCCCGCAGCGGCTTGGTGATGTCGAACGTCAACTGGCCAGTCCACATGAGGTGGTAGACCACAGAGCGGGCCAGCTCCGGGAACGACTGGAAGGACGCCAGGTCGCCTATCGCGACCGGCCTGGCGGCTACGGCCAGCATCGGTTCCACAAGCTCCGTGCCGGCCCGCAGGGGCCTGCGGTAACCGGCAAGCCAGTCCACCGTCGCCCACGTCAGCGAATCCGGTTCGGAGACCATCTCGTAGTCCCAGCCGAGGTCTTCGCACACCACCGCGGTGCGGTCGCGCTGGCGGACCACCATCAGGTCGCCGGAGAACCTGACGGCCTTGACGTCGATGATCTTCACCGAGCCGTCGGTCCGGCGCACGAACAGGTCAGGCACGTGCTCCCACCGGCCTTCTGAGTCCGCCCCGTGAAGCCGGAACGGCTGACTGGCCAGCACCGCCGTGTCCGCTGCGAAGTCGGTGAGCTTCAACCACTTCGCCTCCAGCCAGGACTCGTACGCCACCATACGGTCACAGGAAGCCGCCCAGTACAGCCCCGGCGTATGGCGCTGCCCCGCATAGCTGGGGATCTCCCGGACCGGCAGGCAGTCCTCGAACCGGACACCGCCGACACGCCCAGCCGCAGCGACCTTCTCGGTTCCATCCGGCTCGACGAACTGCACCACCGTGCCGCTCGCCGCAGGATGCAGGACCCTCAACCGTGACCCAGCCCCCACATCCATCCCCTTCCCAACCCGCTGGTTCACCAGCCGACAGCCGCAGCGACAAGCCGCGGAACATCCCTGCGGTTCGGCGCGAGGACCGTCTTCGCCGCCCCGCTGCGGACTAGCCGATCCGCCCAACTCCTCAGCCGCCCGGCCGCATCCTGAGGATCGTGACCGGTCAGCAGACTCCCCGCCGTCCGCAGGACGAACGCGGCTTCAAGAGCCGATGCCGGCGGCGAACCCACTCGGCCACGAACCTCACCAGCCACGCTACACAGCCACGCGCCAGGGCCGCGGCCCGACGACGGCATCCCCAGGTCCTCCAGCTCGGCGGCCGTCGCCGCCTCCCGAACCAACTCGGTGACGAGCCGCACCCCGGCGAACCACTGACGTGGACTCACCTCATCACCCAGCGCCCGCACCGGCCTGCCGGCGAACGCCTCCAGTAGCGGACGCTGCCAGACCACCAAGATGTCGCCGACCGCCGTCACCGGAAGATCCGACAACCTGGCCTCGCACCGCCCCATCGCCGATCCCGCCAGCACGTTGCCGCACACCCCCGGATCGAGCGCCCCTTCGCGCACCGGAAGCATCCCGAGCTGTGCCCGACCAGACTGGACACGACGCCCGCAACCGGCGCACTCATCGACCAGCAGACACCGGTGCACCGGACAGACCGCAGCAGCAGACAGCCGCCACCACAACCGCGACACCGGAACGTCGGCGACGCAGAGCGGACACACCCGCCCCCCGTAGACGCTCACCCACTGATCGGCCTGCCATTCGCGAAGCCGCGACACCGTCAGCTTCCCGACCGGGGCACCGACGACGGCGACGTTCGCGAGCTGCATCCCCGTGAACCGCCCGGCCGGAATCCCTGTGCATGCCTCCAGCCGCTCGGCCGCCTCCAGCGACAGGCAGACGCCGAATCCCACCGGCCTCACCTGGCGCACCCCGCTCAGGTCCAGCCCGAGCGCCCGCGCGAAGAAGCCGGGCGCAACCCCGATGCGGTACGCGGCCCTCCATAGCCACGAATCGAATGCCTCCTCCGGGCATGGAACGGCAACGGCCGGAAGCCTCCTCCTGGCGCCGGACGACCGCATGCCTTCCCCTCCGATCCGAGCGCGGGGCACCCGGGCGGCACCCTCTGACCAGGTCTGACCCCAAACACGCTACCGAACAAATGTACGAATAGCAGGGGTTCTCAGAGACTCGCCAGCCCGCAGAGTAAAGGGGATACTCCGGGCCAGATACGCCAAACCGGCGATGCTAGGACAACTCGGCATCAAACCGCCGTAATCTACCGCCATGGGGAACACGAGCGCTCGAACGGCGAACAACCGCCGCAACACCGTCGCTGTCGTCATCACCACGCGCGGCGGCGAACGCTACCTGCTCCACCGCAAGCACACACCCGATGCTCTGGACCCGCGGTGGTCACTGTTCTGGGACACTCAGCGCCCCGACGAGCTGCCCTTCCATACCGCAGACCGACTCATCGCCCGGCCTAGCCTCAGCTCAGTTCACACCGAAGACCTCCAGGAAGCCTTCCAGATCACCGGCATCCCAGGTCTCCCCGCCATCGTCTTCACCGCCACCTGGCAGGACCAGCCCCAGCCCCCGCTTGTCCCCGGCGTCTTCGTCTCCGACTTCTTCTCCGCCGACGAACTCCCGAACATCCCCCTCGACCCGGCCACCGCACTCATCCTGACCGAATACCTCAAAGGCCCCACCCACTGGAACGCCGAACAGATCCAGAACGCCGCCGTCGCCCACGCCAGCACCCCACCAGCCGAGCCCGAGCCACCCGCACTGACCCCCGTAACTCCCACCTTCGCGGACCTGGGCCCCCGATCGGAAAGCCGGCTGCGACGGCTCCTCACCACCATGCCGCAGCCCTTCGCCTCCGCCGCAGACGACACTGAGCCCACCGCAGCACCCACCGGCGTAGCGATCATCGTCTGCGACAACGCCGGTCACGTTCTCGCCCACCACTACGCCGCAGCCATCGGTCGCTCCCTTGAACGCTGGCTGATCCCTTACACCCTCATCGCTGACGGCGAAGGGCCTGAGGACGCTGCCATGCGCGCTGTCTTCGATGGCAGCAAAATCGTCATCACTGACAACATCCTTGACTACCTCTTCACCCACACGGACCCCGACGACCCCGACAAGGTCACCGCGATCTTCGCCGCCCACTGGAACGGCAACCCCGCCACGCTGAACCTTGAGGGCGTTACGAACAGCATCACGATGGCACCAGGGGACCTCTTGAGGTGCCCTATGCCGCGGCACCTCAAGTCCGCCCTCCGTCGCTACCGGATCGGTATCGACCGGTGGAACCAGCTCCGCCGCGTCGTCTAGGGGCCGTCGGTGTCGCCGCGGCACCCATCTCGGTACTGCTCGGTGTTCTCCAGCGGGACGCGGTACGCCGCGTTCCACTGGCGCTTCTCACGTTCGATCAGGTCGTTGCTGGTGAGGAGGAACGGCGTCTTCACGGGGCGCTCAGCACTCACTCAGCGTCGAAACGCTGACTCCTGGTGAGGAAATTGCGTGGGCCCCGTCCGGCGCCACTCTCGACGTGACGCGGCCCACGCGCCGACAGGAACAAAGGGCGATAAGCACTCCGCTGTGGCTGATCCGGGACAGCCGCCCCGATGTGGATTGGGGGGGGGGGGGGGGGGGGGGGGGGGGGGGGGGGGGGGGGGGGGGGGGAGGGAGGGACGGCAGCACGACCCACCAAGCCCCGG
>NZ_JBVHYH010000046.1:0-9059 GCF_055569135.1 Kitasatospora sp. NPDC029367 | reverse complement strand
CGCCCCCCCCCCCCCCCCCCCCCCCCCCCCCCCCCCCCCCCCCCCGCCCCCCCCCCCACCCCCCCCCCCCCCCCCCCCCCCCCCCCCCCCCCCCCACTTCAACCCACATCGATCACGGCCCGACGACTAGCTTCGCGAGGCTGTCGATCTGCCGTTGGAGGTCAGAGAGCCGCTTCCTTAGGTCGTCGTCCGCGACCGCGATCAGGTCATCGGGGTCGATGATCTCCAGATTCTTGGCCGTAGCGTTCAGCGCGCGCTGGAACCTGGCACGCTGTTCTCGGGTGAGCACGTCCGGATCGTCCGACACCGCCGTGCTGACCAGGCCCTGGACGGCTTCGAAGGCCGCCGCCACCGCTTCCGGAGGTGACGCCGCATCGGTCGCAATCGCCAGGTGATCAGCCGCCTGCTTCTTGATCCCGTCAGGCAAATCGATCAGCTGGCCTGTCGACGTCTTGGCGCTTCCCTCCTCCGCGGCTCGACGGACGTACTCGATCTGGGTGGCCTTGCGTTCGTCGGCCGCCACTGAGGCCAGAGCTTCCTTTGCTCGGGCTGCTGTCTTCGGGTCGGCCATGATCGCGGCCCGTAGCGCGGTGGGGTTCTCGGCGATGACCAGGGCCATCGTCGGCCTGATGCCTTCTGCGGCGGCTTGGTCAGCGATCGCTTGCTGGCGGTCTTCCGAACTTCCACTGGTGGACCGTGACCGGTAGTAGAGCGGCCAGTCGTCTGCGTCAGGCAGCTCCAGCGGCTCGTGGCCGGGGTAGAGCTTGTCCGGCCCGAGTGCTACGACGCCCGCCTCGGCTGCGGCCTCCCAGGCGCGGTAGTACCGCAACACGCGCTTGGCGGTGGTGTTGGCACGGCGGGCAAACTCGCTCGCCGAGATTTTTGTTGAAGTTTCAGCGTTTCGATCGAAACGCTGATCGGTCCGTCGGTCCCCACCGTTCCCTCGCCCGATCTCCACCTGGCAGGCCACGAAGAACCCTAGCCACCAGCCTCCGGCCCTATCGAGGGCCGCCCACGCCTGGATGTCCCGGTCGCGTTGCTCCTCGGTGTAGCCGGTGATCCCGTCCTCGGCGAGAAGGCGCCTCACCTCCGAGCGCATCGTGTCCATCTCCGCGCGCATGCGCGGGTTGCCCTCGTGCGGGTGCGGAATCTGGAGCAGTTGAAGGAGGTGGGCTAAAGATCACACCTTTCAGCAGGTAGCGAGTGATCGTCATGAACAACGGGGCAAACGTTGCCTGACGCGGCACTAAGCTCCCGCCCTGCGGATCCGGGCGCCGGAGTGACCCGTTCGCATCATCCGAGTGAGGGACCGGGGCCATGACAATCGCCGCCGGGAGCAGCGGGGATACAGGGCAGACCCCTGCCCGTTCCCGCCCTCCCGGAGGAAGCGTTGCGAAGAACCCGAGCTCTGGTAGTCCTGATCACCCTGGTCCTCTCCCTCGCGGCGCCGCCCGCCGTCGCTCGGGAGGCCGGCGTCCCCCCGGCGAGCCCGTCCGCCGCGTCGGCGGAGGTGCTCACCCAGATCATCGGTGATCCCGTGGCCGTGCCCAAGAGCGATGACCACCCGCTCTACGAGGCGAACGTGACCTGCCCGGCCGGCCAGTACGCCACCGGGGGTGGTCCGAAGGTCTCGCCCGCCCACAACCCGCTGTCGTTGATCAGCTCCTACCCCCGCGGCAACGGCTGGGTCGTCACGGTGGACGGCCAATCTGACGTCGACGCGACCCTGTGGGCGACGGTGATCTGTTCCACGGAGCCGCACACCCAGTTCTCCAACGGGCCCGCCACGGTTGCGCCGCGGAGCGAGGGCGGCCTCACGGCGACCTGCCCGGCCGGCCAGTACGCCACCGGCGGCGGCGGCTACGTGGACCTCTGGAGCAACATCGACGTCTACGAGTCCTTCGCAGACGGGAACGACCTGAACAACAGCTGGATCTACTACATCAACAACACGTCGGGAAGGTCCCTGCAGTTGTGGCCCTTCGTGATCTGCTCGACCTCGCCGCACCACCACTACTGGGGCGCCGGCGCCAAACTCCCCTTCTCCCACGGGACCGCTGGCGATTTGCTGGCCTGCCCGTCCGGTACGGTCACCGGCGGAGGCGCGCTCGCCATCGGAACGGCGATCTTCGAGTCCAGTTTCTGGGGCAACGGCTGGCTGTCCCAGGCCGTGAACACCACGGGGGACCATCCGGAAGTGCGCGTGAACGTGGTCTGCAAGGACTGAACCGAGCGGACCGGCGCGGAGTGGAGGTCGGCAGGTCCGACTTCCACTCCGCCGGGCTTCAACGGCCGCCATCCGCCAGCGGCTTGACCCAGCTGCTCCACTGCAGCTGGGGCTGGTAGCCAGCGGCCTGCCAGATGCGGTGGCCGAGGGCGTTGTCGTCCAGCACCATCGCGCCAGCCGCCGAGCGCGGCGAAGCACTCCTCGGCGGCGGCCAGCAGGGCGGCGCCGATGCCTCGGCGGCGGTGGTCGGGATCAACGGCGAGGCGGTACAGATGGCACCGCCAGCCGTCCCAGCCGGCGATGACGGTGCCAAGCGGGGTGCCCGGGTCGTCTGTCGGGGCGGCGACGAGCAGGCAGTCCAGGGCCCGGGCGAGCAGTGCCGCCACGCCCGCCTCGTCGTCGGTGATGCTGGGGATTCGGCGCAGGGTCTCCCGACTTACCGCGGTGACGACCTTGCGTGTGACCAGGTGCTCGGCGAGCTTGGCCAGGCTCCGGGTGGAGAACGCGGCGATACCCCAGTCTGCTAGTACCAACGCCGTTCAGTTAAGCGTGGGGCCCGTGTGTGAAGGCCGGTGGGCAAAGCAGCGGAGCTCCCGTAGAAGAGGTCTGTCCTCCAAGACATCCTCACCACGGGAGCTCCGCTGTTGGAACAGGCTGCCATAACGCGGACGGTCAAGGTAGCCGCCGGGGCGTTCGCGCCAGGTCATATCGGCGAGTTGACGCGGATCGTGCCGTTCGAAATGGTCGATGAGGTACTGGCCGGGACGAAGACGGTCCAGCAGCGGGTCAGGCTGGTGCCGGCCCGGGTCACCGTCTATTTGCTGCTCGCTGGAGCGTTGTTCGCCGGGCTGGGCTACCGGCAGGTCTTCGACCGGATGTGCGCCGGTCTGGCGGACCTGGCACCCGCCAGGCCCGGCGGCAGCGCGTTGCGGCAGGCCCGCCAGCGTCTGGGGGCCGCGCCGATGAAGGCATTGTTCGACCTGGTCCGCGGCCCGGTGGCCACGACCGCGTCGGCGGCGCGGTGGCGTGGTCTGCTGGTCGTGGCGGTCGACGGGACGCTACTGCCGGTGCCGGACAGCCCGGCAAATCTTGTGGTCTTCACCAAGCAACGGTGCAACAACGGCTCCGGGGGCTATCCGCAGTTGCGGCTGCTCGCACTCGTGGCCTGCGGGACGAGGGCGGTGATCGGGGCCGTGTTCGGCCCGGCCACCACCGGCGAGCTGGAGTACGCGGGCCGGCTCACGGGTGACCTGCGGGCCGGGATGCTGCTGCTGGGTGACCGGCACTTCGCCGCCGCCGATCTTATGAACCGTCTGGCCGCCACCGGCGCCGACCTGCTGGTGCGGTGCAAGTCCGCCCGCAGACTGCCGCCGGTGGCCCACTGCCGGGACGGGTCGTTCCTGGCCCGGCTCGGCGCGCTGACCGTACGGGTCATCGACGCCGAGATCAGCATCGTCACCGCTCGGGGGACCCGCACCGGGCACTACCGGCTGCTGACCGCCCTGACCGATCCGTCAGTGCACCCGGCCGCCGAACTCGTCCGGCTGTACCACGAACGCTGGGAGATCGAGACGGCCTACGCGGAGCTGAAATCCACGGTCCTGGGCGGACGGGTCCTGCGCGCCCGCACCCCGGCCGGGGTCGAGCAGGAGGTCTGGGCGCTGCTGGTCGCCTACCAGGCGCTGCGGACCGCGATGACGGACGCGACCGACAGCGTCCCGGGCACCGACCCGGACCGGGCCGGCTTCACCGTCGCGCTGTCCGCCGCCCGCGACCAGCTCGTCCAGGCTGCGGGTGTCATCGCCGACACCGTGATCGACCTGGTAGGAGTCATCGGCCGCAACGTCCTGGCCCAGCTCCTGCCCCGACGACGGGTCCGCACCAAAGACCGCATCGTCAAACGCGCGATCTCCAAGTACAACGCACGCGGACCCGCCATCGACCGGGCCACCTACAAAGCCACCATCAGCATCACCATGCTCACGACCGACCCTTGACACGACCCACACCGCCCTAACTGAACGGCGTTGGCTCTAGAACCCCTTCCTGGCGGTGGACGTTGCCCCTACGGTGGCGCCGTGACGATCACCAGCACGTCGTACCAACTCATCGCCGTCTCGGGCGCCGGCGCGCCGCCCTGGGTCTCCTACACCGGCCTCGTCGTCAGCGTCGTGGTGGCCGCGGGCACAATCACGATGCACCTGCGCACCCACTGGCGCGACCAGCGCAAGGACGGTGAGGAGTATGCGGCGAAGGTCTCCGCCTGGACCGGCCCGGACACCGGGGAAGGCCCCCGGAACCTCTACCGCTACGACTCGATCGTGGTTCGAAACGGCGCGGACCAGCCGGTGTTCAACGTGGTGGCGGTCCTGCAAGGTGCGGAACCCGGCGAAATACCCGGTGAGACCGACGTGGTGAACATAGTGATCGGCTTGATCCCGCCCGGGGAGTCGGTGGACAAGAAGATCAGCATCGCCGTACCGCAGGAGATCGTCCAGCGGCCGGTCACCATCTGGTTCCAGGATGTTCGGGGACGCCGGTGGGAGCGGGACGAAGCCGGACAGCTTCGTCGGCGGGAGCGCGTGAAGGGCACCGCCCTTGAGCCCGCACCCGGCGCAACGACGACGGATCGATCGGACCCGCCACGCCTGAACCCGGGGCCGCGAGGCGCCTGCTGGGCAGGTTGGAGCTGCTGCTCAAGAGGTCCTGACCGGCCCGACGTCAACGCTGGTTGCCGAAACGATCTGTGGGCGGGCGGCTTCGGGGGTACGGTCCCGTGCACACGGGTTCAAGGCGTGCACGGGATGGGGACCAGCATGGCACCTCCGGAGGGAATCAGCATCGGCCAGCGGATCGCGGCCTACGAGGATGTGAGGGGTTTGAGCCATCGGCAGCTCGCTGACCGCGCCCACGTCTCGTACAGCCTGCTCACGAAGGTGGTGTCGGGGCATAAGCCGGCGACGCCGGAGTTCGTCGCAGCGGTCGCACGGGCTCTGGGAGTTGAGCTGGGCGACCTCCAGCCGCTCTCGTACAGTGACGGCATGGCCGATGACCCGCTGGTCCCGATGATGGGGCCGATCCGTTCGACGCTCGATCTGTACGACCTGCCGCCGCAGGAGGACGTCCGGCCGCGGCCTCTTCCGGCGCTCCGCGCGGCGGTGCGGAAGGTGAACGCGCTGGCCCAGGCCGCGAAGTACAAGCCGATGGTGGCGATGCTGCCGGGTCTGCTGGTCGAGCTGCACACGGCCGCGCACGAGTTCACCGGCGAACAGCAGCGCCAGGCGTGGGGCCTGCTGGCGGAGGCGTACCGGTGCGGGCACTCGGTCGGGATCGCGATCGGCCTGAACGACCTGTCCGCGACGGCGCTGGCCCGGATGGACTGGGCCGCCCAGCGGGCCGGTGACCGTGCGCCCGCACTGCGAGCCGCCCGCGAGTACCTGCGCGTCACCGCCTATCTGCGCGTCGGTGACCTGGAAGCCTGCCGGCGTCTCCAGGAGTCCGGCCGCGGCCACCTGGAGGGCACCGACGCCAAGACGCCGAGCGCGCTCGTCACCGCGGGTCAGCTCCACCTCGGCTCGGCCGTGGTCGCCGCCCGCTCCCGGCAGACGGACGTGATGAAGCACCACCTGGACGAGGCCCAGAAGGTCGCCGCCAAGACCGGCGAACAGCCTGACCTGTCGCTGCACTTCGGACCCACGAACGTCGCCGTGCACCGGGTGATGACGCTGGTGGAGGCTGGCGAGCACGACCAGGCAGTGGATGCCGCCAAGGGCCTGCGGTTCCCGGCCGGGTGGGCGCCGACCAGGATCGGGCACCACCACATCGACCTGGCTCGCGCCTACCGGTGGATGGCCAAGCCGGATGCCGCGCTCGACCAGCTCGACGCCGCGTACGCGGTCGCGCCCGAGCAGGTCTCCCGGCACCCTCTCGCCCGCGAGACTGTGACGGCACTGTCACGCTCCGCTAGTCGCCGTAGCGTGCGCCTGTCAACCTGGATCACGCGAACGGGCGTCTGACGATCTTTCACTTCTGGTGAAATTCAGGGCCTTCCGTCAGCGGCATCGTGGTGTTCAGGCCCCGAGAGGCAACGCCCCGGGGCATGAGCCCGGTCCGGACCGCACGCAGGTTCGGACCGGTGCTTCCACCACACCGCTGATCTCCCTGGAGCCTGTGATGGCCGCTACCCGCCGCCCGCCGCACCCCGTCCCGACGCCGCCCGGGCCGCGCAGATCCGCCGGGGACCGCCTGCGGCGGACCGCTCTGGCCACCGCGGCGGCCGGCTGGGCCGACTTCCACCCGGCCGCCGACCCCCGGATGCTTCCGGCCTCGTGAGCACGGCGACCGCCCCGGCGACCGCCACCGAGAAGCCGACCGTCGCCCACCTGCCCTACCGGCCCGAATCGGCTTCGGCGGCCCGGCGCCTGGTGCGCGACAAGCTGGCCGAGTGGGGCATGGACGAGCTGATCGACGACGCCCAGCTGATCGCCTCCGAGCTGGCGGGCAACGCCGCCAAGACCGGCTGCCTGCTTCGGATGACGGTCGAGATCACCAGGATCACCGCCACGGCGGTGCGGATCGAGGTCACGGACGGCAGCCGGATCACACCGGTCCTGATGGACGCCGGCCGGGACTCCGAGGGCGGGCGCGGCCTGGCCCTCGTGCACCAGCTCACCAAAGGCCAGTGGGGAGTCACCCTGGGCACGCTCGGCAAGACGGTGCACGCGGACCTCCGGATGCGGGGTGCGGCATGACCGGCCAGCACTGCGGACACCACCGCGACCGCGTCCACGACGCCCTCAAGACCCTCCTCGTGCTCGGGCACCTCACCGTGTTTGGCCTGCTCGGCATCACCGTGCACCACCAGGAGGCCAACCACAGCGCGTTCACGGCCATCACCCCGGACAGCGACCCGCCCGAGATCACCTGAGCCCCCGACCGCCCGGAGACTCCCGTGTCCGGGCGGGCGGTCCCAGGGAGCGCTCGCCGCCGGCGCCGGCTGGCGCCTCCTTGCACTTGCCTCGGCATCACACACCACGGACCGAGAGGGATGAGATGACCACGAGCCGGCGTCTAGGTGCCGGGCGGACCGGGACGGGTGTCGGTCCAGTGCGGGGTCGACACCGGATCACTCATCAAGGCTGCACAACTGCGTTGCTCCTCATGTGATTTGTCCCAACCATCAACCCCGAGGGCTACTGTGCCTAAGCTTCCCCCCATGACCACTGATAGTGACCATGAAGTCACTCGAACGGAACAGCTCAGCAAAGACCTCGTCGCCGGCCTTCGCGCCATGGACGCGATCCGCACCGACGCCGTCGCCGCAGCGTTCCGCGCCGTGCCGCGCCACCTCTTCGCCCCCGAGGTGCCACCGGAGACGGCCTACACCAATCAGCCCATCGTGACGAAGCGGGACGAACGCGGGATCGCGATCAGCACCGTCTCGGCGCCGCGCATCCAGGCGTTCATGCTGGAGCAGGCCGACCTCCGCTCTGGCATGAGGGTGCTGGAGATCGGATCTGGCGGCGTGAACGCGGCCTACATCGCGGAGATGGTCGGTGACACCGGTCAGGTCACCACGATCGACATCGACCGCGACGTGACCGAGCGGGCCACGCGCCTCCTCGAAGCCACCGGCTACGACCGTGTCCACGTTGTCCTGGCCGATGGCGAGTTCGGTGTCCCCGAGCACGCTCCCTACGATCGGATCATCGTGACGGTCGGGGCATGGGACATCCCGCCGGCTTGGACGGACCAGCTCACCGAGAACGGCCGCATCGTCGTCCCGATCCGCACCCGCGGCCTCGGCCGGTCGGTGGCCTTCCAGCGCGAAGGCGAGCGCCTGGTCAGCACGTCGATCGAGCGGTCCGGCTTCGTCGCCATGCAGGGCGCCGGTGCCTTCGGCGAAGAACTGGTCTACCTGCACGACGACACCGTGGCCCTACGCGTGGATGACGGGCAAAAGGCCGACAGCAAGCTCCTCGCGCAGGCCCTCCAGCAGCCAAGGGAAGAAGTCTGGACGGGCGTCTCGGTCGGCGATCAGGAGCCGTTCGACGATCTCGACCTGTACCTCGCCACCACCCTTCCGGGCTTCTGCTTGCTGATGGCCCACGAGTCTGCCGTCGAGGCCGGGATCGTCCAGGCGCGGCCTCTGGGAAGCTCGGCGGTCTTCTCCGGCGGTGCCTTCGCGTACGTCGTCCTTCGTCAGCTCGACTCCGACAGCTATGAGTTCGGCGTCTTCGGTCACGGACCGGGAGCCGGACTCCTCGTGCGGCAGGTCGCCGATCAGGTCGCGGCCTGGGACAGCAAGCACCGCGGTGGGCCCGGCCCGGTCATCACCGCCTACCCCGCCGCGACGCCCGACGACCAGTTGCCCGGCGCGCTGGTCATCGACAAGAAGCACCGCCGGATCACCGTCTCCTGGCCCTAACGGGCCAGGTCGCAAGGAACGTCACGACACAAGGGAAGGGGAAACGACATGGCTGACACGGTCACGGACAGCGTCACCCAGTTCGACCTGGACATCACGGTGGTGAGCAACAACGACGTCTACGGCGCTCTCATGAGCAACACCGACGACGGCTGCGGCTCCACCTGCCCGGCCTGCGCCAGCGGCGCCGGCGGCGGTAAGGGCGGCAGCGGCGGCAGTGGTGGGAGCGGTGGCAAGGGCGGCAAGGGCGGCAAGGGCCGTTTCATCGCCGCCTGACCGGTACCGCGCAGTCAGGCTGGCCCGGGGGCCGAAAAGGGCCCGGGCAACCCCATCCCCCCTGCTAGGGGGGGATTTTTTTCGTCCTTTCCACCCACTTCCGTTCCTGTTTTCTTCCCCCCCAAAAAA